>NZ_KV825420.1:0-1686 GCF_001816085.1 Micrococcus sp. HMSC31B01 | reverse complement strand
CGCCCGCCCCGAGGACGTCCCCGCCCTCGCGGACGTCATCGCAGGCCTGCCGGGCCTGCGGCTGGGCGGGCTGATGTGCGTGGCACCGCGCGGCCTGGACCCGGAGCACGCGTTCCGCCGCCTTGCCGCACTCGGCGCGCGCCTGCGGCAGACGCATCCGGAGGCCACCGCACTGTCCATGGGGATGAGCGCGGACCTCGAGGCGGCCGTGCGCGCCGGGGCGACACAGGTGCGCATCGGCTCCGACGTTCTGGGGGCCCGGGACGCGGTGGGCTAACGTTGACCCCGCGCGTCCCGGCGGGACGCGACAGGACCGTGCGGACGCACGCGCACCGACGACGAACGACGGCGGCCCCCGGGGCCGGAGGACGTGGTGAAGGAAGACTCATGGCTGGTGCCCTGAAGAAGACGATGATCTACCTCGGCCTGGCCGACGGCGACGAGTACGACGAGCAGCCGCGTGCGGCCGAGCGGGAGACCGCGCCCCGACACGAGGTCGTCGAGGCGCGCCGCCCCGCGGAGCCGGACACCGACCCCCACATGGAGGCCGTCCGCCCGGCTGCGGTCCGCGATCCCGAGCCGGCCGAGCGGCCGGAGCCCGTGACCCCGTCCGGCTCCACCGCGGCCGATCCCGTCGAACCCCGGCGTCCGGCGCGTCCCGAGCCGGTCGACCCGGGCTACCGGGCCCCGGTGACCCCCATCAAGCGAGCCGCAGCGTCGTCTGCCGAAGGAGCCTCCGTGCACACCCTCTCCACCGTCCACCCCCGCTCCTACAACGACGCGAAGGCGATCGGCGAGGCCTTCCGCTCCGGCGTCCCCGTGATCATGAACGTGACCGACCTCGGTGAGAACGAGGCCAAGCGCCTCGTGGACTTCGCGGCCGGCCTCGTCTTCGGCCTGCACGGCTCGATCTCCCGCATCACCAGCAAGGTGTTCCTGCTGACCCCGGCCACCGTGGACGTCGTCGGCGCCGAGCAGGGCGAGTCCGGCGCGGCCGACTCCCCGTTCGACGGCGACTGAGGCGCCCATGCAGCTGCTCCTCGCCCTCGCCTACATCGCCCTGACGGTGGTGCTCGCGGCGCTGACCGTGCGGATCGTCCTGGACGTCACGCAGTCGTTCGTCCGCCACTGGCGCCCCACCGGGGCGGCCCTCATGCTGGCCAGCGGCGTGTACGGGGCCACCGATCCGTTGCTGCGCCCCGTGCGTCGTGCCGTGCCGCCGGTGAACCTGGGCGGCATCGGCCTGGACGTGGCCTTCCTCATCGTGTTCCTCGGCGTCGTCCTGCTGCGGGTCCTGGTGCTGAGCCTGGCCGGCGTGGCCTGACCCGCGGCCCGGGGCGGTTCCCCGCCCCGGTGGTAGTCTTCGCGGCAGGATCGGCGCCGCCCCTCACCGGCGCGCCGACCGCCGACGCGCCGGGCCGCCCGGCCGTCCCCGAGCACCGAGCAGAGAGCGAGACGGTTCCATGGCGCTGTCCTGGGAAGACGTGGTCAACAAGCAGTTCCAGCCCACGAAGTTCCGCGAGGGCTACGACCAGACCGAGGTGGATGACTTCCTCGACGAGATCGTGGCGGAGTTCAAGCGCCTGATCGCCCTCAACGAGCAGCTCGAGTCCGAGAACGCGGAGCTGCGCGCCGGCGGCGCCGCCCCGGCCGCCGGCCCCGCTGCGGACACCCCGGAGGCCGCCG
>NZ_KV825419.1:2448-4785 GCF_001816085.1 Micrococcus sp. HMSC31B01 | reverse complement strand
CCGTCCCGACGCCGCCGAGACCTGGCCCGCGCCCGTGGCGCACGGCCCGGTGCGCGGAGAGGTGCGGCTGCCGGGATCGAAGTCGCTGACGAACCGGCACCTCGTGCTCGCCGCCCTCGCCGACGGCCCGTGCGTCCTGCACGGCGTCCTCGATTCGCGGGACGCGGCGCTGATGCGCACGGCGCTCACAGCGCTCGGGGCCCGGTTCGAGGCCCTGTCCGACGGCGGCCTGCGGGTGCACCCGATGCCGGTCGGCGAGCCGGTGGCCGGGGATGTCGCCGTGGACTGCGGACTGGCGGGGACGGTCATGCGCTTCGTCCCGTTCGTCGCCGCGCTGCGGCCCGGTCGGGTCCGCTTCGACGGCGACGCCGGCGCGCGCCTGCGCCCGATGGCCCCGGTCCTGGACGCGCTGCGCCAGCTCGGGGTGGCCGTCAACGAGGAGGGCGAGCCCGGTCGCCTGCCCTTCACGATGACGACCCGCGCGGACGCGACCACGGTGGCCCCCGACGGCGACGTGCCGGAGGTCGCGGTCGACGCCTCCGGCTCCTCCCAGTTCCTGTCCGCCGCGCTGCTGGCGGCCGCGGGGATGCCGCGCGGCCTCCGGCTGCGGCACACCGGGCAGACCGTGCCGAGTCCGGAGCACGTCGCGATGACCGTCGGGGTGCTGCGCGCGCTCGAGGTGGACGTCGCCGAGACGTCTCCCGGGGCGTGGACCGTGGCCCCGGGGCGCGTCCCGGCACACGAGGCGACCGTCGAGCCGGACCTGTCCAACGCGGGCCCCTTCCTGGCCGCCGCCGTGGCGACGGGCGGCTCCGTGACGGTGCCGGACTGGCCGACCCGCACGACGCAGATCGGCGACCGCTGGCGGCGGATCCTGCCGCAGTTCGGGGCGAGCGTGGCCCTCACGGTCGACCGCACGGATCGCTCCCGCGGCCGCCTCACGGTGACCGGGGCGGTCCACGACGACGGCACGCCCCGCATCACCGGCGCCGGTGAGATCGCGGACACGGCCGAGCTCGCCCCCACCGCGGCCGCGCTCGCACTGCTGGCCTCCGCGCCCACCCGCCTGACGGGGATCGGCCATCTGCGGGGCCATGAGACGGACCGGCTCGCCGCGCTCACCGCCGAGGCCGCCCGCCTGGGGGTCACCGTGGACGAGGGAGAGACGACGCTCGGCTTCCCGGGCACGGCCGCGTCGGGGCCGCTGTCGCCCGCCGCCCTCGAGACCTACCACGACCACCGGATGGCGACCTTCGCCGCCGTCGTCGGCCTGCGCGTGCCGGGGACCGGCATCGTGGACGTGGCGACCACCGCGAAGACGATGCCGGACTTCCCCGCACTGTGGACCGCACTCGTGGCACCCGGCGACGCGGCCGAGGAGGCCCGCTGATGGCCCGGCGCCTCGATCCCTCGGCATGGGACGAGTCCGATGTCCGGGTGCGCCCGTCCAAGCGTGGCACCCGCCCGCGCACCAAGGAGCGGCCCAAGCACGAGGACGCCGAGGTCGGCATGGTGACCACGGTGGACCGGGGCCGGTACGCCGTGGTGCTGCCCGATCGCCTGGACGAGCGGATCACGGCGATGCGCGCCCGCGAGCTGCGCCGCACGCCGATCGCCACGGGCGACCGGGTGGCCGTCGTCGGGGACCTCTCCGGGGACGAGGGCACGCTCGCGCGCATCGTCCGTGTCGAGGAGCGCAGCACGGTCCTGCGCCGGTCGGCGGACGACTCGGACGAGGTCGAGCGGGTGGTGGTGGCCAACGCCGACCTGCTGGTGATCATGGTGGCCGCGGCCAATCCGGAGCCCCGCACCGGCTTCATCGACCGCGCCCTCGTCGCCTGCTACGACGCCGGCATCCACCCGGTGCTCCTCATCACGAAGACCGACCTGCGTGATCCGGCCGCGCTGGTGGCGCACTACGAGGCGCTGGACCTGGAGGTGATGACCTCCGGTGCGGCGACCTTCGAGGCCGAGACCGGGGACACCGCCCTGGACGCCTCGCTCGTGGCCCGGGTGGCCGAGCGGCTGATCGGGCACACGAGCGCGTTCGTGGGGCCCTCCGGCGTCGGCAAGTCCACGCTGCTGAACGCGCTCACCGGCGCGGAACGGGCCACCGGCCACGTCAACGCCGTCACCGGCCGGGGCCGGCACACCTCCTCGTCCGCGCTCGCACTGCCGCTGACGGGCGACGACGGCGCCCCCCTGCCGGACACCTGGGTGGTGGACACCCCCGGCATCCGGTCCTTCGGGCTGGGCTGGGTCGAGCCGGACCGCGTGGTGGAGGCGTTCGACGACCTCGCCGGCGGGCTGGCGGACTGCCCGCGCGGCTGCACCCAC
>NZ_KV825419.1:0-2428 GCF_001816085.1 Micrococcus sp. HMSC31B01 | reverse complement strand
CTGCCCGCGCGGCTGCACCCACACCGCCGACTCCCCCGGCTGCGGCCTGGACGCATGGGTGGCCGCGGGCCACGCCGGCCCCTCGGGAGCGGCACGCCTGGCCTCGCTGCGGCGTCTGCTCGGCAACCGGCTGGCCCCCTCGGGGGCGGAGGACGCGGCGTCGTCCGAGGACTGAGGCGGCCCGCGCGGTATAGCGTGGGCGGCATGGAGCGACCTGAGAACCCTGCGACCCGCGGCCGCGACCTCACGGAGGACCTGCGGCTGGCCCACATGCTGGCGGACAACGTGGACTCGATCACGATGTCCCGGTTCAAGGCCCAGGACCTCGAGGTCAGCACCAAGCCGGATCTCACCCCTGTCACGGATGCGGACCGCGCCGCCGAGGAGTCCATCCGCTCGACCCTGTCCCGTGCCCGGGCGCGCGACGGCATCGTGGGTGAGGAGTTCGGCGGATCTCTGAGCCGCTCCGGCCGGCAGTGGGTGGTCGACCCCATCGACGGCACCAAGAACTTCGTGCGCGGCGTGCCCGTGTGGGCCACCCTCATCGCGCTGCTGATCGACGGCGAGCCCGTCGTCGGCGTCGTCTCCGCCCCCGCCCTGCACCGTCGCTGGTGGGCCGCGGCCGGCCAGGGCGCCTTCGCGGGCACCTCGCTCACGCGTGCTCAGCGGATCACCGTGTCCGGCGTGGACCGGGTCGAGGACGCGTCGCTGTCCTTCTCCTCGATCGAGGGCTGGCGCGAACGCGGCTCGATCCGCGCGTTCCTGCAGCTCACCTCGGACGTGTGGCGCGTGCGCGGCTTCGGCGACTTCTGGTCCTACATGCTCGTCGCCGAGGGCGCCGTGGACATCGCGGCCGAGCCCGAGCTCGAGCTGCATGACATGGCCGCTCTGGTGCCGATCGTGCGCGAGGCCGGCGGCCGCTTCACCTCGCTGGACGGCGAGGACGGCCCGTTCGGCGGGCACGCGCTGGCCACGAACGGCCTGCTCCACGACGACGTCCTCGCCCGCCTCCGCGCGGGTGACGAGACCGAGGGCGGCGCCTGATAGCAGTGCGGGGGGAGACGACGGCCGACCGGAGGGGCGGGCGCGGGACAGATCGCCGGCCCGGCACTGCGGGTGCGGTGGCCCTCGGCGGTGCCGCGGGCGTGCTGTGCGGTGCGGGGGTGATGAACGCGGTGACCGCGCTGGCCGGGGCGCCCAACTTCCGCGGCACGTTCGGCGCCGCGTTCGGGGCGGTCGACGTGCTGGTCCAGGCCCTGCCGCTGTTCGTGGTGAACGTGCTCGGCTCGTTCCTGCTCGGCCTGCTGTGGGCGGCCTCGCGACGCCGCGGGCCGGACTGGCGTCCACGCCTGGTGGCGGGGCTGGGAACCGGCTTCCTCGGTGCGTTCACCACCATCTCCAGCGCCGTCGCCCTGGTGCTGTGGCCGGTGCGGCTGGGCGCCGCGGCGTCCGGGGCGGGTGGCGTCCTCGCCGCGGCGGTAGCGGTGCTGCTGGTGCTCGCGCTGATGGCTGCACTCTCGACGGCGGCGGCCGTGCTCGGCCTGCGCGCCGGTGGCGCCCCGGGGTCGCGCGCGGTCGGGACGGATCGTTCGGCGGAGGACGCATGAGCGGCGCGGGATACGAGGTCTTCGCTCTCCTCCAGGTGGCCCTCCTGGCCTGCCTCGCGGCGGGCGGGGCGCTCGGCGCCCTGGTGCGCCGGCGCCTGACCGACCGGCTCGGCCCCCGGGGTCTGCTCACCGCCAACACGACGGCGGCCCTGCTCCTCGGCGTCACCGTCGGCCTGGCCGTGCCGGAGCTGGTGTACGCCTCCGAGAGCTGGGGCGACGGGCAGGGGCTCGTGCTCGTCGCGGCGGTGTCCGCCGTGGTGTCCGGGTTCTGCCTCGCCCTGGGGACGTGGTCCACCGTGGCCGCTGAGGCGGCTGACGCCGCGCTCGCCCGTCGATGGGGCACAGCCGCCCGCCTGTGGACCGCGCATCTGGGGCTGGGGCTGGTGGCCGTCGTCGTCGGCTGGGGCGCCGGCCTGGGCCTGCACGCCGTCCTGGCCGGCTGAGGGGCGGGCCGCCGCACACCGGCATGGACACGACGAAGGCCCCGGAATCGGGGTGATTCCGGGGCCTTCCCGTGGTGGTGAGTGGAGCCGGCGGGACTATCCCCCAATCCGGCTCTGACTAGGCATTATGCGCGGCGCAGATCGTCCCGGTCAGGTGGTGGTCAGAAGAAGACCCCCGCGACGGCGGCAACCGTCCGGGGGTATGGACACCACGTAAGCAAGGACGTGACGCCGTGAATCAGCCTACCCGTACCCTCCCCAGCATCCTCCAGCCCGTCGCCCGCGCCGCTGTCTCTGTGGCGCTCACGGTGGCGGGCTTCTTCCTTCTCTCCGCCCCGTCTCTTCTCATGGGGGCGTGCTGACGATGGGCGACTACTA
>NZ_KV825418.1:0-3717 GCF_001816085.1 Micrococcus sp. HMSC31B01 | reverse complement strand
CGCGCGGGCGGCGGGCCGCTCCGGCCCGTCCAGTGCGACGTCCACGGGGCCGCCGGTGAGCACGAGCTCGCCCCGCACGCCCTGCAGGCGCCCCGTGAGGGCGAGCAGCAGGGCCGAGCGGCCCGAGCCCTGGGTTCCGAGCACGGCCAGGTGGGTCTGCGGGGGCAGCACGAGGTCGAGGGAGCCGAACACCGGCCCGCGACTGCCGCGCAGGGTCAGACCGCGCGCCACGAGGGTGGCGGGCGGGAGGTCGTCGAGGTGCGCCGGGTCGGGGGCGGGCCCGGGGCCATGGTGATCGGCGTCGGTGGGAGTGGAAGACATGGGCCCTCTTTGCCGAGTCGAGGCGGATTCAATACCATCGGTATTCAATACCATCGGCATCGAGAGGGCAACATGGCGACCCGACCCCGCCGCGAGGATGTCCGCGCGGCCATCCTCGACCACGCGGCTCGGGTGTTCGGACGGGAGGGTTACGCGCGCTCCTCCCTCGCCCGCATCGCGGCGGAGGCCGGCTACACGAAGGGCGCCGTCTATTCCGGTTTCGCGGGGAAGCCGGACCTCTTCGCCGCCGCCTGCACCGTCCAGTTCGAGCGGGCGACCACCCGAGCCATGGACGGCGTCGCCGACGCCCTGGACGACCCCGACCTGCCGCGCGAGGACCTGGTGGCCCGCGTGGCGGAGGCCCTGGCCGACGTCGTGCTCGAGACCACGGGCTCCTGGCCCCTGCTCCTCCACGAGTTCCAGGCCGTGGGCCTGCGCGAGCCCGCCGTGGGGAGAGCCTACCGGACGCTGACCGTCCGGCGGCGGGACTTCCTGGCCGGCCTGCTGCGCGAGCACCGCGTGCTGGCCGACGTCCCGGACGAGCAGGTCACACACACCGCGGCCATGCTCCTGATGCTCGTGCACACGCTGTCGGTCGAGCGGCACCTGGCCCCGGAGGACCTGACGGTGGACGACGTGCGGGACACGCTGGCCGCGGCCGTGCGCTCCCTCCTGCCCTGACGCCTGCGCGCCGGCCCCGCCTCAGCCCAGGGTGCCGGCCACACCGCGCACCAGCGCCAGCGTGCCCCCGACGCCGGCCAGGCAGATCGCGAGGACGCGCGCCTTCGCGGGGTCCACCCGGCGGGCCACCACCGAACCGGGCAGGACACCCAGCGGGCCGCCCACCACCACGGCGACCCACACCGGCCACGGCACGTGCAGCCCCGCGGGCACGGCCGCGCCGAACAGCGACTTGGTGACCAGCGAGGTGAGATTGGCCAGCAGGAACACGGGCTGGAGGGTGGCCGCCCACGAGCGCTGGTCCCACCGGCTCGCCACCGCGTAGACCGCGAGCGCCGGCCCGGCGATGCCCGCGGTGGTGTTCATGAACCCGGCCACGGCGCCGGAGGCGAACACGGCCCCGTTCCCCTGGGCGGTGAAGCGCTGCTGCAGGCCCAGGACGGCGGCCACGGCCACCAGCACGGAGGACCCCAGGAGGATCTCGAGGGCGTGGGCGTCCAGGACCCGCACGGCCCACGCCCCCGCGAACGAGCCGGCCACGAGCAGGGGTGCGAGGCGGACGAAGCGCGGCCAGTCCACGTGCCTGTGGAGCACCGCGAACAGCAGCACCGCGGACACCGAGGCGGCCACGTTGGACAGCGTCACCCCCGCCACCGGGCCCAGGAGCAGGGACAGCGTGGGTGCGGCGATCATGCCGACGCCCATGCCGCTCACCCGCTGGAGCGTGCCGCCCACGGTGATCGCGGCCAGCGCGACGACGGCCGGCAGCCACACCAGGGAGGGGTCCATGCGGGCAGTATGCCGGAGCCGGGGTGTCCGTCGGCCCTGGCTTCCGCCCGTGACGGGTGCGCATGCTGGCCGCAGGGCCCAGCACAGCTCCACCCCGTTCCCGCTCGTGATCGTGGGCAGCGGCCCCGCCGGCGTCAGCGCCGCCCGCGCCTACGTCGACGCCGGGGGACCCGGCCCCGTCCTCATGCTCACCTCGGACGTGGACCACCCCTACGAGCGCCCGCCGCTGTCCAAGGAGGTGCTGCGCGGCATGGCGGCCCCCGAGGGCACGCCGATCGCCGGGGAGGAGCTGCCGGACGGCGTCGAGCTGCGCCGCGGCACCACCGTCACCGGCGCGGACCTCGCCGCGCGGACGCTGCGGGTCGGCGAGGAGCCGGTCCGCTTCGAGCGCCTGATCCTCGCCCTCGGCGCGCACCCGAAGCCCCTGCCCGTCGCGGACGACGACGCCGAGGTGCACCTGCTGCGCTCCTTCGCCGACGCCCGCCGCCTGGTGACGTCGGCCGGGCACGCGCGCTCCGCCGTCGTGATCGGCTCGGGGTTCATCGGCTGCGAGGCGGCGGCCTCGCTGGCGCTGCGCGGGGTGGAGACCACGCTGGTCACCCCGGACGAGGTGCCGCAGCAGAAGCGGCTCGGCCGCGAGGCGGGCGATCGGATCGCGCAGTGGCTGATCGGCGCCGGCGTCGAGCTGCGCACCGGCGTGCGGGTGGGGCAGGTGCGCGCCCCGCGCACCGTCCACCTCGACGACGGCGCCACGCTCGCCCCGGACCTGATCCTCGCCGCGGTGGGGGTCGAGCCGGGGGGCGGGTGGCTCGAGGACTCCGAGCTGACCATGCACGAGGGGCGGATCGTGGCGGACGAGCACCTGGCGGCGGCGCCGGGCGTGTGGGTGGCCGGGGACGTGGCCCGCGCCCACCACGCCGTGGCCGGCCGGCCGATCCCCGTGGAGCACTGGGGCGACGCCCTCGGCATGGGCGAGGTCGCCGGGCACAACGCGGCCCGCACCGAGGTCGGCGTGCCGGGCGGCGCCGGCCAGGCCTCCGTGCTGGCCCACGCGGCGACGGCGGACCCGGAGTCCCTGCGGCGGTGGGAGGCCGTGCCCGGGTTCTGGAGCACCATCGGCGAGCACACGCTCAAGCACGCCGCGTGGGGCGACGGCCACGAGCAGGCCCGCATGGTGGAGCGCACCGGCGGGTTCACTCTCTGGTACACGGACGCGCAGGACCGCGTGGTGGGCGTGCTGACCTACAACGCGGACGAGGACTACGAGCGCGGGCGGGAGCTGGTGGCGGGCCGGGATGCCGTGGGCGAAGGCCGGGGCCGTCCCGACCCTGCATGACAGACTGAGGGGATGACCACCCCGACCCCCGGCGCCGGCTCCCCGGGCAGCGGTGTGGCCGGGGGCGTGCTGGCCGCAGTGGGGGCGCTGGCCCTGATCGCGACCGTCCTGGCGCTGGTCCTCGCGTTCGGTCCGGCCGGCCGGGACGACGCCGGCGCGGGCGCCGAGCGGCGGCGCTGGAACGGCGGCTTCACCCCCGCCCCGCCCACGGTGAACACGCAGGGGTACGCCGAGCCCGTGCAGGGCCGCGTGACCTCCCGCTTCGGGCCCCGCCCCAACCCGTTCGGCGAGGGCGTGGTGCCCTCGGGGGTGTCCGAGGAGGCCCTGACCCGCCACGACGGCGTGGACCTCGGCGGGGTGCCGGAGGGCACGCCCTTCCACTCGGTGTCCGACGGCCGAGTCCTATTCGTGGAGGCCGGCGGGGACGCGGGCGGCAACCTGCTCGCCGTGGACGCCGGGGACGGCCACGTGTGGCGCTACCTGCACGCCGCCCCGGACTCCACCGTGGTGGACGCGGGCCAGCGCGTCTCCGCCGGGGACCACCTGGCCGGCGTCGGGCAGACCGGCGCCGCCACCGGCGTGCACCTGCA
>NZ_KV825417.1:0-2845 GCF_001816085.1 Micrococcus sp. HMSC31B01 | reverse complement strand
CCCTCGCGGACGCCGAGCGCGGCCGGGGCCTGGCCGGCGGCCAGGTAGTCGCGCACCGCGTGCCGCTTGGCGCGGTCCACGACGTCGGCCACCACGGCGCCCGAGACGAGGTCGGCCAGGTGCAGGGCGTGGGTCGTGCCGGACACGTCCGTCAGCTCCGCCAGCGCGGTGTCCGCGCCGCGGTCGTAGAGGGCGGCGACCGTCCGGGCGATGAGCGTCGCGCGGGCCGCGTCCGCGGAGCCGGCCGCGACGACGTCGTCGGCGTGCAGGGGCACGTCTACGGTGAGGTGCTTGGCCATGATCTCCGCGGCGCCGTCGGCGTCGGGACGGTCCACGCGGATCTTCACGTCCAGTCGGCCGGGGCGGAGCACGGCCGGGTCGATCATGTCCTCGCGGTTGGAGGCGCCGATGACGATCACGTTCTCGAGGGCCTCGACGCCGTCGATCTCGGTGAGCAGCTGCGGGACGATCGTGGTCTCCACGTCCGAGGAGACGCCGGAGCCGCGCGTGCGGAACAGCGACTCCATCTCGTCGAAGAAGATGACCACGGGGAAGCCGGCGTCGGCCTTCTCGCGGGCCCGGTCGAAGATGACGCGGATCTGCCGCTCGGTCTCGCCCACGTACTTGTTCAGCAGCTCGGGTCCCTTGACGTTGAGGAAGAACGAGCGCTCGCCGTCCGCGCTGCGGGCCGAGAGGGCGTTGGCCACGGCCTTGGCGAGCATGGTCTTGCCGGTGCCGGGCGGGCCGTACAGCATGATCCCCTTGGGGGCGCGCAGACCGTGCTCGCGGTAGACCTCCGGGTGCAGGAACGGGATCTCGACGGCCTCGCGGATCCGGTCGATCTGCGGGCCGAGGCCGCCGATGTCCTCGAACGTGACGTCCGGGACCTCTTCCAGCAGCACCTCGTCCACCTCGGACAGCTCGACCCGCCGCAGCGCCCATTCGACGCGGGCGTCCACGGTGACGGCGTCCCCGTGGCGCAGGTCGACGCCCTCCAGCGCGGGCGCGCGCCGCACCACGCGCTCCTCGTCCGCCGTGCCGGCCAGGACGAGGCCGCCGTCGGGCAGCGCCTCCTTGACGCGCAGCAGCTGACCCGACCCCGTGCCCGGGGCGACGCCGACGATCGAGCTGGACTCGTCCAGCAGCACCTGGGCGCCGGGGGTGAGGCGGGCGGCGTCGAGCAGTGGGGAGACCGTCACGCGCAGCCGCCGGCCGTTCTGCACGACGTCCGCTCCCCCGCGCACCACGGCGCCGGTCTCCACGCCCTCCTCGGGCTCGCGCGGGGCGTGGACGGCCTCGAGGGTGGCGAAGGTGAACGGCGGATGCGTGACGGCGTCCAGGTTCTCCTTGAGCGTCGTGATCTCGGCGCGCGTGGCCTCGAGCAGCTCGACCATGCGCCGGTTGTTGCGGGCGGCCGTCTGCGTCTGGGCCTCGGCGGCCCGACGGCGTTCGCTCAGGCCGGCGGCGTGCCGCTGGGCGGACTGCAGCTGGTGCCGCAGCCGTTCGGCCTCGGCCTGGGATTGCCGCAGCAGCTCCCGCGCCTCGGCGAGGCGCTGCTCGGCGTGCTCCGTGCCTGATTGCGCGTGGTGGTCCACCGGTGCTCCGTCCACTCAGTCCTGCTCCCCGGTCTGGGTCCTCCCACCGTACGCGTCCACGCCCTGCTCGGCGGCGCGTGACCGCGCGGCCATGAGGCGGGCCTCCTTCGCCGCCTTGCGCGCCTTCTTGTCCGTGATCGGCCGTTCGCCGAGGGCCTCGGGCGTCCACCGGGCCGCGTCGGCCGGCTGCCAGGCCTCGACGTCCTCGGCCTTGAACTCGGAGACCTTGGAGCGCTTCTTCAGGCGCAGCGCCTCCTCGCCCGAGGCCAGGCGGCGGGCCGTGAGGAGGAAGCCGGTGTGCGCGACCATGCGGTGGTCGGGGCGCACGGCGAGCCCGTCCAGGTGCCAGCCGCGCACGAGGGTCTCGTTGGCCTCGACCTGCGTGAAGCGGCCCGAGTCCCGGATGGCCTCGGCCACGCGGGAGAGCTGGGTGGCGGTGGCCACGTAGTTCAGCCACACACCGCCGGGGGCCAGGACCTCGGCGACGGCGTCGAGGCATTCCCAGGGGGCCAGCATGTCCAGGACCACCCGGTCCACGGAGCCCGGCTCGTGGACCTTGGGCATCTCCTCCTGCGCGTCGCCGAGGTGCACCGACCAGGCGGGGTGCTCGGCGCCGAAGAAGGCCTCCACATTGGCCCGGGCGACGTCCGCGAACTCCGGGCGGCGCTCGTAGGAGTGCAGGCGACCGTGGTCGCCCACGGCGCGCAGCAGGGACATGGACAGGGCGCCGGAGCCCACGCCGGCCTCGACCACGACGGCGCCCGGGAAGATGTCCGCCTGCTGCACGATCTGCGCCGCGTCCTTCGGGTAGACCACCGTGGCGCCGCGGGGCATGGACAGGACGAAGTCGTTCAGCAGGGGGCGCAGCACCTGGTACGGCTGGCCGGCCGAGTTCTCGACCACGACGCCCTCGAAGCCGCCGATCAGGTCGTCGTGCCGCAGCACGCCCTGGTAGCTGTGGAACTCCCCGCCGGGCAGCAGGGTGATCGTGTTGAGGCGGCCCTTCGCGTCCTTGATCTGCACGCGCTGGCCGGCCCGCAGGGGGCCGCGGCGCGCGCTCACGCCGGTGGGTTCGGTCATGGGGGGCTCCTTCGGTTCAGGGACGCCGCGTCGCGTCGACGGCGGCGAGGATCGTCTCGCGGGGCACCACGGAGCGCACGAGGCCGTGCGCGTCGGTCAGCACCCACACGGGGGTCTGGGGGTCGGCCAGGCGGGCGGCCAGGTCGGGACCGGCGGCGGGGACGTCGTCG
>NZ_KV825416.1:0-4779 GCF_001816085.1 Micrococcus sp. HMSC31B01 | reverse complement strand
CGCTTTCGTTCGGGAAACGGCGGCGTGTCGGCCTGCTTTCGTTCGGGAAACGGCGGCGTCTCGGCCCGTTCTCACCGGGGAGACGGGAGGGCGGAACGGACTGGGCTCAGCACGGAACCGCGAGCACGGCGCCGCCGTTTCCCGAACGAAAATGCTCCGGAGACCGCCGTTTCCCGAACGAAAGTGCTCCGGGGGCCGCCGTTTCGTCAACGAAAGCGTCGGGGGTCAGGCCGCGCGCAGCCGCGGGGCCGCCTCGGCCAGGCGGCGCATCGCCTCGTCGATCGCATCGGGGGACTTGCAGAACGCCAGCCGCAGCCACGACCGCAGGTGGCCTCCGTCCGGGCGGCAGAGCGCGCCCACGGGGATGCCCGTGACGCCGGCCTCACGCGTCCACCGCACCGCGGCCTCGGCCGCGTCCGTCACACCCCACGGGGCCAGGTCCACGACGACGAAGTAGCCCGCCGCCGGGACGACCGGGTCCAGGCCCGCCTCCCGCAGGCCCGCCACGAGCCGATCCCGGGCGTCGCGGTACCGCTCGCGCTGGCCGGCGAGGTGCCGCTCGGCGTCGTCGGTGGGCAGGTAGGCGCCCAGCGCGCGCTGGAAGGCGGGGCCGGAGGAGTAGGTGAGGAACTGCTTGACGGAGCGCGCGGCCCCGACGAGCTCGGCCGGGCCGGTCAGCCAGCCGACCTTCCAGCCGGTGACCGCGAACGCCTTGCCCGCGCTGGAGACCGTCAGGGCGATGTCCTCGGCGCCCGCGACCGAGCGCAGGCTGACGTGCTCGCCCTCGTAGACGAGGTGGTCGTAGACCTCGTCCGAGAGCATCAGCACGCCCCGGGACCGGCACAGGGCCACGAGCTCCTCGAGCAGCTCCCGCGGATAGACCGCGCCCGTGGGGTTGTGCGGCGTGTTCACGATGAGCAGGCGCGTGCGGTCGGTGATCGCGTCCGCCACCCGCGCCGGGTCCGGCAGGAAGTCCGGCGCCTCCACCGGCACGCTCACGTGCCGGCCGCCGGCCAGGGCGATCGTGGCGGCGTGCGAGTCGTAGAACGGCTCGACCGTGATGACCTCGTCGCCCGGGCGCACGAACGCCAGGACCGTCGAGGCGATGCCCTCGGTGGCACCCGTGGTGATCATGGCCTGCGTGGCGGGGTCCTCCGTCACGCCCCAGTGGCGCCGGCGGTGCTCCGCGACGGCCTGCCGCAGCACGGGGTCGCCCGTGCCGGGGGCGTACTGGTTGGGGCCCGCCAGCACGGCGTCGGCCGCCAGGCGCAGCAGCGCGTCGGGGCCGTCGGCGTCGGGGAAGCCCTGGCCGAGGTTCACGGCCCCGTGCTCGACGGCGAGGCCCGTCATCGTCTCGAACACGGTGGGCACGGGGCCGGTGTCGCCGAGCAGGCCCGCGGCCGCCGCCGTGCGACGCCACGGCGCGTCCACGTCGACGTCGTGCCGTGCCGATCCGGGGGTGGGCTGGGTTCCGTCCATGGCCGCACTGTACCCATCGTCGCGGACCGCACACGGCGGCGCATGCCGCGTCCGTCACGACCGTGACGCGCCGGAGCCGGACCGGACGGGCGTCCGTCGCCGCTCGGCGCGGCCCCCGCTAGGCTGGCACCCATGCGTCGTGCCGTCTGCCCTGGTTCGTTCGATCCCCTCCACATGGGGCACGTCGAGGTGATCGCGCGAGCCGCGAACCTCTTCGAGGAGGTGGTGGTCGCCGTGTCCGCCAACCCGGCCAAGACGTACCGCTTCAGCGTGGACGAGCGCATCGCCATGATCGAGGCGACGGTGTCCTCCCTCGCCGGTGTCGCGGTCCGGCCCATGGGCCCGGGCCTGCTGGCCGAGTTCTGTCGGCAGATCGGCGCGGACGCGATCGTCAAGGGGCTGCGCGGCGGCGCCGACCTCGAGTTCGAGGCCCCGATGGCCGCGATGAACCGCCACCTCACCGGGGTCGAGACGGTCTACCTCCCGGCCGACGCCCGGTACACCCACGTGTCCTCCTCGCTCATCAAGGAGGTCCATGGACTCGGTGGCGACGTCGCCGAGTTCGTCCCGGCCGCGGTCCTGCGCGGCCTCGACGGCGGGGCCTGACCCCGCCCGGCCCACCCGCGGGCCATCCCTTCGCTCGTCCCACCGCATCCACCGCAGGAGAACCGCCGATGACCGTCCCGCCCCCCTCCCGCCCCCGCACCCGCAAGGCCGTGATCCCGGCCGCCGGCCTGGGCACCCGCTTCCTGCCGGCCACCAAGGCCATGCCGAAGGAGATGCTGCCGGTGGTGGACCGCCCGGCCATCGAATACGTGGTGTCGGAGGCCCGGCGTGCGGGCCTGGCGGACGTGCTGATGATCACGGGCCGGAACAAGCGGGCCCTCGAGGACCACTTCGACCGCCATCCCGCGCTGGAGGCCGCGCTGGAGCGCAAGGGCGACGCCACGCGGCTCTCGCAGATCCGCGAGTCGGACCTGGTGGGGGACATCCACTACGTCCGTCAGGGCGAGGCCCTCGGGCTCGGCCACGCGGTGAACTGCGCACGCCGCCACGTCGGCGAGGAGCCGTTCGCGGTCCTGCTGGGCGATGACATCATCGGCGACGGCGAGGCGCTGCTCGAGCGCATGATCGACGTGCAGCAGCGCCTCGGCGGCTCCGTGATCGCCCTCATGGAGGTCCCGGAGGAGGCCGTCTCGGCCTACGGCGTGGCCGCGGTGGAGGCCGTGCCGGGGGAGGGCGACGACGTCGTCCGCGTCACCGGACTCGTGGAGAAGCCGGCCCGCGAGGACGCCCCCTCCACCCTCGCGATCATCGGCCGCTACGTGCTGGCCCCGCAGGTGTTCGACGTGCTGGACGAGACCCCGCCCGGCCGCGGCGGGGAGATCCAGCTCACCGATGCGCTGCAGAGGCTGGCCACGGAGGACGGTGAGGGTCGCGGCGTGCACGCCGTCGTCTTCGACGGCCGCCGCTACGACACGGGGGACAAGCTCGGCTACCTGCAGGCGGTCATCGAGTTCGGGACGCGGCACGAGGACCTCGGGGCCGACCTGCGGGCCTGGCTCCGGGAGTTCACCGCCGGGCTCTGAGCCGGGCCGGCGACGCGCGGACCGCCGCTGGCTTTGGCCGAGGCGGACCCACCCGGTAGGATGGGCTGTCGGTCCGTCGTGGCTGGACCCGTGTCCAGGCCGCATCGCATCCCCGCAGAGGGCGTGCGGACGGGCCGTGTACCCCCGCCGTCCCACCCGCCGAGAGGAGCGACCATGGACAGCATCCAGCACCACGGCGCCGACTCGCCGTGGGTGATCCCCGTGCGCGATCTGACGCGCGGGGCCGGAGTCCAGCGCGAGCTGACGGCCGAGTGGCCCGCCCCCGCGGGCGTCTCCACGCCGCTGCTGGGGATCCCCGAGGGGGACCCCGTCGAACTGGACCTGCGTCTGGAGTCGGTGCACGAGGGAGTCCTCGTCACCGGCACCGCGGACGCGACCCTGAAGGGCGAGTGCGGCCGTTGCCTGCGCCCGCTGCACGAGGGGATCACCGTGGACCTGCAGGAGCTGTACCTCACCGGCACGTCCGAGGACGACGCCGGCGAGCAGCCGCTCGTGGTGCGCGAGACCGTGGACCTGGAACCCGTGTTCCGGGACGCCGTGGTCATCGCCCTTCCGTTCCAGCCGCTGTGCCGGCCGGACTGCGAGGGCCTGTGCGCCGACTGCGGCATCCGCCTCGAGGACGCGCCCGAGGGGCACGCCCACGAGCGCGTGGACCCGCGCTGGGCCGCCCTGGCCCACCTCGCGGGCACCTCAGAGACCTCCATCACCGAGACAGAAGAGAGATAGTCGTGGCAGTCCCGAAGCGGAAGATGTCCCGTGCCAACACCCGTGCCCGCCGGTCGCAGTGGAAGGCCACCGCGCCCGCCCTGGTGAAGTCCGTCGAGAACGGTCGTGTCTCGTACCGCCTGCCCCACCAGGCCGAGCTGAAGACCGACGCCGCCGGCACCCCCCTGTTCTTCGAGTACAAGGGCCGCAAGGTCGCCGACGCCTGAGATGGCGTCCCCATCGGCTCGCCGCGGGCCTGAGCCCGCGCCCGAGCCAGAAGAGCTGTTCGAGCGTCTCGGCGTGCACATCACCGCCGAGACGCTCGAACGCGCTCTGACGCACCGCTCGTTCGCCTACGAGCAGGGCGGGCTGCCCACCAACGAGCGCCTCGAGTTCCTCGGGGACTCGGTGCTGGGCTACGTGGTCACCGACCACATCTTCACGGTGTACCCGGACCTGGCCGAGGGCGACCTCGCGCGCCGCCGGGCCGCCGTCGTGTCCACGCGTGCCCTGGCGAAGGTGGCGCGCCGGATCGGCATCGGCCCGTTCGTGCGCCTGGGCACGGGGGAGCGCCGCACCGGCGGGGCGGACAAGGACTCGATCCTCGCCGACACCCTCGAGGCGCTCATCGGCGCGGTCTACGTGGACCACGGGGCTGTGGCCGCGGCCGCACTCGTGCACCGCCACGTGGTGCCGCTGCTGGACGAGCCGGACCTGCTGCGCGAGAGCACCGACTGGAAGACGGTCGTGGCCGAGGCCGCCAGCCGGCACGGTCTCGGCGCCGTCCGCTACGCGATCGAGGGTCAGGGCCCCGCGCACGACCCCCGCTACCGGGCCACCCTCGTCGTCGGCGAGCGCGAGTACGGCTCCGCCGTCGCCAGCTCCAAGAAGCAGGCCGAGCGGGACGCCGCGGCCGCCTCCTGGCCCGCCCTCGAGGCGGATCTGCCGGCCGCGGGGCGCTGAGCCCGTGCCGGAGCTGCCCGAG
>NZ_KV825415.1:0-2542 GCF_001816085.1 Micrococcus sp. HMSC31B01 | reverse complement strand
CCGCTCGGCCCCGGCACGGTGCCGGCGGCGGTCCCGGCCCCCGGCTTCCTGCTCCTGCGCCGCTGAGCCGCGTCCGGCGTCAGTCCGCGTCCGCAGGCGGGACGGCGCGCAGCATGGTGGTCGTGGGGTGCAGTGCCACCGCGTCCTCGTCGCGGCGGGCCCGCAGCACCGTGTCCACGTAGGAGTCCACCGCCTCCTGCAGGGGCACGGCCTGGCCGCGGGCCTCGGAGAGGTACCAGCGGTGCTCGAGGAGCTGGTGCATCACCTCGGCGGGCTCGAGCTTGGCTCGCAGCTCAAGGGGCACCGAGCGGACCACGGGGTCGAACACCTCCACCACCCAGCGGTGCGCCGCAGCCTCGATGTCCATGTACGGGTCCCACTCCCGGCGGGCGGCCTCGATGTCCACGAGCAGCCGGCGGGCCTGGTTCTCCTGGACCTCGAGTCCCGTGAGGCGGGTCAGCCGACGGCGGTGGTAGCCCGCGTGGATCTCGACGGGCCGGGCGATCATCATCCCGGGGGCGTCGGCGGCGCGCAGTGAGTACTCGGCCAGCTCGAACCCGAGCTCCTGCAGGCGGCGGACGCGGCGGTCCAGGCGCCACGGCTCGGCGCGGGGGAACAGCAGAGGCTCGGTCAGCTCGTCCCACAGCCGTCGGTAGGACGCCACGAGCAGGTCCGGCGTGGTGACGGGGTCCACCTCCGGGTCCAGCAGCCCGCTGGCCTGCAGGTCCAGCAGCTCGCCGCCCACGTTCACGGCGGCCACGTCCAGGTCGTGTTCGCGCTGGCCGGTGGACAGCCGCTGCCGGAGCTCGCCGGTCTCGGCGTCCACCAGGTGGGCGGCGAACCCGCCCGCGTCGCGCCGGAACAGGACGTTGGACAGGGAGACGTCACCCCAGAAGAACCCCTCGAGGTGCAGCTCCACGAGCAGGGTCGCCAGCGCGTCCATGAGCCGCACGAGGGTGCGGCGCTCGAGGCGCTCCGAGAACACGGCGCGGTACGGCAGGGAGAAGCGCAGGTGCCTGGTCACGAGGGCGGCGGGCAGGGGCGTGCCGTCGTCCTCCGTGCGTCCGGTGACCACGGCCACCGGCACCACCGACGGCGCCGGGCTCCGCTCGAGCCGGCGCAGCAGCCGGTACTCGTGGAACGCGAGTTCTTCAGTGGTCTCCTTCACCGCCACGATGCCCCCGCCCATCCGGGCGAAGCGCACCACGTGACGGGAGATGCCCCGCGGCAGGGCCGCCAGCACCTCACGCGGCCACGTCTCGAGGGGGAGCGCCCAGGGCAGGGCGAGCAGAGACGTCGCCGGGTCCTCGGTCGCGTCCCCCGACGGGGCGCCCGTGATGGTCAGTCGATCGACGGGGGAGGGGGTCTCGGCGGTGTCCATGGTCACGATCCTTTCAGACAGGGCCGCTATGCTCGCCTGGCGCGGCGCGCCCGCTGCCCGCCGGCTCCGGTGCTCGACCCGGACCGACTGCCCCACGAGGAGGACCCTTGGCCCGGAACACGTCAGGCTCGCACACCTCGGCGACGGACGCTCGTGCGCGTGCCCGCCAGATCCAGGAGGAGCAGCGCAGGAAGGACAGTCGCCGCCGCACCGGCGTCATCTGGGGCTCGGTCCTCGCGGTGGTGCTCGTGATCGGCCTCGTCGTCGCGTTCGTGCTCAACCGCAACGGCGACGACGCCGCGGCCGCCGGCCCCATCCCCGCCGTGGCGAACGAGCAGGGCGGCATCGAGTTGACCTCGGCCACGGACCTGGCGGAGGGCGCGGGAGAACGCGAGGTCGACCCCTCGAAGATCGAGGTGCCGAAGCAGGCCGCGAGCTCCCAGCCCGAGACCCTGCCGAACACCGAGGCCCGTGGTGACGGTGAGCCGACGCGGATCGTGCTCTACGAGGATTTCAACTGCGTGCACTGCGCGGACTTCGAGTCCACCAACGGGGACCAGATCGAGCAGTGGCTCGAGCAGGGCGAGGTCACGGTCGAGTACCGGATGGTGGACTACCTGAGCGCCCCGAACAACCAGAACTACTCGGCCCGCGCCGCCAACGCCGCGTACTGTGTGGCGGACCAGAAGCCCGAGGCCTACAACGGCTTCGTATCCGCCCTGTTCGCCGCCTACGACGAGCACCAGGGCAAGGGCCTGGACAACGCGGCGCTCACGCAGCTCGCGCAGGAGCACGGCGCGGACATCGCCTCCTGCGTCGAGGACGGCACGTTCCGCTCCGCGGTCGAGTACACCACCCGCCAGGCGCGCGCCGCCGGCGTGGCCGGCACCCCCACCGTGTTCGTGGACGGGAAGAACTGGGCGCTCGACGGCGAGGACAAGACCTTCATCGAATGGGCGGGCGCCAAGATCGCCGGCTGACCCGGCGCCGAGGTCCGCGGGGCGTCCCCACGCGGGGACGCCCCGCGTCGTCCGCCCGGGCCTTGTACGCTGGGAGGGTCGGCCGCGGCGCCCCCGGGCGCCGGCCGCAGGCCTCCTTAGCTCAGCTGGCCAGAGCAGCTGCCTTGTAAACAGCAGGTCGCCGGTTCGAATCCGGCAGGGG
>NZ_KV825414.1:0-3299 GCF_001816085.1 Micrococcus sp. HMSC31B01 | reverse complement strand
GCGAGGCGCTCGTGGGCGCGTACATGGACCGTCCTGTGCCCCACGGCGAGACCGCGAGCGCACGACGTCGTGAGGCGGAGCGGACCGTGCTGAGCGGGTGGAGCTCCGGCATGAGCGCCCCCGCGCCCGCCCCCTCCCGTCCAAGCCCCAGCACTGCCCAGAGCCCGGCGGACGGCAAGGCGGTGCGCTCGGCCGTGAGCGACCGCGTGCGGGTCGTGGGGGAGGCGCTCGCGGACGACGAGGACGACGAGGACGACGAGGACGACGCGGAGGGCGTGGACGCGCCGGCGCGGCGGTTCGACTTCACGGACGGCGGCGCGTTCATCTTCGACCTGCCCGACGTCGTGCCCGCGATCTGGGGGCGGGGCAACGATGTGCTCTGGGCCGAGGGCGAGGCGCTGATGCTCTATGGCGGCTCGGGCGTGGGCAAAACGACGATCGCCGGTCAGCTCGTGCGCGCCCTGATCCTCCCAGGGGAGGGCGGGCACCCCTCGCGCGTGCTCGGCTACCCCGTGGAGCCGGCCACCGGCCGCGTGCTGTACCTGGCGATGGACCGCCCCTCCCAGGTGCGCCGCGCCCTGAATCGCCAGTTCGCCGCCGACGAGCGCGAGCCCGTATCCCAGCGCCTCATCGTCTGGCAGGGACCGCCACAGGCGGACATGGCCGAGGACACGGACCTGTTGCGCGCGATGTGCGCGGACGCCGGCGCTTCGCACGTCGTCGTGGACAGCCTCAAGGACGCCGCCGTGGGCCTGTCGGACGACCGTGTGGGAGCGGGCTGGAACCGGGCGCGACAGGCGGCGCTCGCGGACGGAGTGCAGGTGCTCGAGCTCCACCATCAGGTGAAGGTGCGCCCGGACGGTCCCAAGGGCGTCGATGCGGTGTACGGCTCCACGTGGCTCTCGGCCGGCGCGGGCTCCGTCATCCATCTGGAGGGCCAGCCGGGCGACGCCGTGGTGAAGCTCCGGCATCTGAAACAGCCCGCCGCCGAGGTGGGGCCGCTGGAGGTCATCCACGACGACCGCACGGGCCGCTCGCAGGTGATGGACGAGGCGGATCCGCTCGTTCTCGCTCGGGCCGCTGGGCGCGTCACCGTGGCCGATCTCGCGCGGGCCATGTTCAGCACGGACGCTCCCACGCGCAACGAGACGGAGAAGGCACGCCGCCGGTTGGACAAGCTGGCGCGGACGGGCGCGCTGGAGGTCCGCGAGGTCGCGGGGGAGGGCGGCGGCAGGCCCTCGAAGGTCTACCTCCCAGGGGCAATCACGCGCCCTCGGAGCAACCACGAAAGCAACCACGCACCGTGATTCGCCCGACCAATCACGGACGGTCACGTGCAACCACGCACCCCCCGAAAATCCGCGTAATCAAGCCTCACGCAACCAACCACGGCAATCACGCGCCCACCAACCACGTTCCCCCCTACACCTCTAGGTGTAGGGGGACGCGTGGGGCCGTGTGAGCCGGTCGGAGAAAGAAGAACCAGACCATGAGCACCCCCCTCGTTCGCTGGACCTGCGACCGTTGTTCTCACCCTCTGGGAGAGGGCTGGCACCTGTTCGTGCCACGGGCCGAGATGCGCGCGGCCCGCGACTCACGCGCCCGTCTGGAGGACGTGGCGACCGCCCCTGACGGTCTGCCCCGCCTCGTGCCCCTGGAGACGCTCCAGCGGCTCCACGTGGCCCCCTGGAGCGCCGCGCACGACGCGTGCGCCCCAGGGGAGGCGGAGCGGGCTTTCTGGGCTCTCCCGGCCACTGAGCTGGGCACGGTGCCCGCTCTGCTGGACACGACGGCGCACCTCATGGGCAAGCACTGGCTCGACCTCACGGACTGGCCCGATGTGCTCCAGCGGCTCGCCCGTGGGATGGAGCGCGACGAGGTGGCCCAGTGAGCCCCGTTCACGCCCCGGCCTTGATCCGTCGTCAAGAGGGGAACGCGCTCAGCACAGCCCCCGCTGGGACAACAGCCCAGGTCCCAGGCCGATCCCGCGCTGTGTCCCAGGACGGGCCAGCGCTCGTGGCACAGATTCCGGCACTGGGCAGGGTGAAAACGGGCCGAGTCGAGCCCGGCCCGTGCGCGCCGCCCTCCCGACGGTTCGCGTCGCACGAGCGGCTGACGCCGCTCCGGGCGCGCGCGGCAACCGGGAGTGATTGCGTCACGCGCGTGTGTGCTAATCGGGCGCACCCCCGCGTCCGCCCCCGCCGGCACCACCGTCTCCGCCGCGACCACCACCACCACCTCCCGCTCGTGCGCCTCCCCCTCGCGGTCGCCGCCACCCCGAGCTCGCGCGCACCACCGGTCACGCCGCCCACGTCCCATGCCCACCGATGAGAGAGACGACATGACCGCCCTTCCCCCTCCCCAGACCCCCACACCGCCACGCACGCGGCTCGCGCCCGCCGTGGTCGTCACCCCGCGCGACGTCGCCGGCATCCACGGGACGGCCCTCGTGCCTGCCCTGCCGGGCACAGGCTCCCGCCTCGTGTTCAGCACCTCCACACCCTCCGGCCGTGAGCACACCGCCGGGCCCCTGCTCGCGGCGATGGCCGCGGTGAAAGGACAGACCATGAACGACACCCCCACCTCCCGCCCACACGCCCAGGCCCAGGCCGACGCCTCCGCACCTGCTGAGGCCGCGCCTCAGCCGCCGGCGGACCTGACCGCTCCGGCCCAGTCCCTCACGCCCCTGCGAGACGGCCAGCTCGCCTGTGAGCACTGCGGCGTCGCCGTGGACGAGCCGGCGCACGTGGTGACGCACCACGCGCTCCTCACGCCCCGTGAGGGGGCCGACGGCGGGCCGTTCCCGCCCCGCGCCGTGCCCGGCACCGTGCCCCTGCGGTTCGCCGTCTGCGAGCCGTGCCACGCGGTCCAGACGCGCGCCGGCGAGCTCGTGAAGGCCCACCCTCACCTCGTGCAGACCTGGGGCCGCACCGTGGCCGCTGAGCGCCTCACGGCGGCTCTGCTGGCCGTCGGCGCGGTCGAGCGCGAGCTGATCGAGCTGGACGCCGGCTCGCTCTACAGCCTCATCCTCATGCTGGGCCTGGAGGGCGGCGTGCTCACCTACAGCCGCCGCTATGGGGCTGTGGAGAGCGTGCGGGCGACGGTGAAGGACGCGGCGAGCGAGCCGTGGTCCCACACCACCGGCCGCGACCGCCTGGGCGTGGTGCTCAAGTACCTCGTGTGGCGGCGCATGGAGGCCGTGCGCAACGACCCGCCGGTGCCTGTCGCCCCGCCGGCCGGTAATGCCGGGTGCCTGCTCTGCGGCCTCGCCCACGTCGAGGTGCCCGCGCCCGCCGTCG
>NZ_KV825413.1:0-5339 GCF_001816085.1 Micrococcus sp. HMSC31B01 | reverse complement strand
CTCCTGTGGGGAGCGGACTTCGTTGAGGCAGGTCGAGGCCCGCGTCGGTGGGGTGTGCCCGGGTCGGTCTCCGCTCCTGTGGGGAGCGGACTTCGTTGAGGCTCACGGAACAGGGCGACGGCGGAGAACCGTTGACCGGTCTCCGCTCCTTTGGGGAGCGGACTTCGTTGAGGCGAGGAGTCGGTGGTGCTGATCGGCCCGCCGCGCTGTCTCCGCTCCTTTGGGGAGCGGACTTCGTTAGCTCTCTAGGTGTGATGTCCAGGGAGGTTGTTGAGCCTGGTGGCAGGCGCGGCGCCGATCGCGGAGTGGACGCGATGATGATTGTAGAAGTGCAGCCATCCAGGCAACGCGGCCCTGCGCTCCGTCTCTGAGCTGTAGAACCGGGCGTAGGCCCACCCGTCAGCGAGCGTGCGATGGAACCGCTCAATCTTCCCGTTCGTCTGCGGCCGGTAGGGCCGAGTCCGCTTGGGCTTGATCCCGAGCTCGGTGCAGGCATCACGCCAGGCATGCGAGTGGTAGGCCGAGCCGTTGTCCGAGAGCACCCGCTCCACCTCCACGCCCAGGCGCGCGAAGTGGGCGACCGCGCGGCGCAACACCGCGATGGCCGTCTGGCTGCGTTCATCGGAGTGCATCTCGACATAGGCGAAGCGGGAGTGATCATCGATCACGGTGTGCAGAAAGCCCACCCCGAGCCGGGGCTGGTATCGGGCATCACGGGTTCCTTCGCGGTCCGAGGTCGCCGCGCGGTGCTTCATGCCCTGCTGGCGCCCGACGAATCGGTGTCCGCCCCCGTCGGGGATGCGCCCGAACTTGGTGACGTCGACGTGGATCAGCGACCCGGGGTGGGGGTGCTCGTAGCGGCGGATCGGCTCGCCGGTGACCCGGTCCAGACGGGCGAGGCGGTTGATCCGGCAGCGCACGAGCACGGCATGGACGGTGGAGGCCGGCATCCCGAGTTCTCCAGCGATCTGTGCCGGCCCCAGGCGTCGGCGCCATCGGGCGGCCACGTTCTGTTTCACCACCGCCGGCGGTGTTCTGGTCGGCATCGTGGACGGCCGGCTGGACCGGTCTGCCATCCCTGCAGGTCCCTCGGCCAGGAGGCGTGTGGCCCATTTGCGTGCGGTGGGTGGGGAGACCATGAACATCTTGGCCGCGGTGGCGACCGGCCAGTGCTCCTCGACGATGAGCTTGGCCAGGCGTAGGCGGGCGCGAGGGGTCAGGGCGGCGTTAGCGTGGGACATGAAGGCCTTCTGTTCGCGTGATCGGTTTCTCGACAACTCCACTCTCGCAACAGGAGGCCTTCGCTTGTCAGCTGTTCACGCAACAACGTCCCTGGACATCACATCTAGATCAACGAGGCCGTCTAACCCTCGGGAAGCAGTCGGCCCCGCCTCGCCCCTCACACCACCAGGGACAGGAACGCGCCGAGCGCGAAGCCGACCACGGTGAGCAGCCCGGCCTTCTCCCCGCCCTTCTCGCGGGCCTCGGGGATCATCGTGTCGATCAGCATGACCAGCAGGGCGCCGGCCGCGAAGCCCTGGATGCCGCCGGTCAGGGCGGGGGAGGCGACGTCGGCGATCAGCCCGCCGCCCCACGTCGCCAGGGCGCAGACCACCGTCACGAGCGACCACTGGATCAGCAGGTGGCGGCGCCTCTTGCCGCCGTCGAGGGAGTCGGCCGTGGCGGCGATGGACTCGGGCAGGTTGGACATGAAGATCGCCACGAGTAGCGCGAGGGACACGCCCTCGCCCGCGGCCAGCCCGATGCCCAGCACGAGCTGCTCCGGGATGCCGTCCAGCAGCGCGCCCACGGTCAGCGCGGCGCCCGAGGACGAGCCGCCGGACCTCGCGGCGGAGCGCTCCACCGCACGGTCGCCGAGGAAGTAGGCGGCCGCGCCGAGCGTCAGCCCGATGCCGACGGCGGCGGGCCCGGCCGCCTGCACGCCCGCCTCCGCGAGCTCGAAGGACACGGACGCGATCAGAGCGCCGGCGCCGAAGGCGAGCACGAGTCCGATCGTGCCCATGTGCCAGCGGTGCAGGGTCGCCAGGACGGCGCCCACGAGCAGGGAGGACGCGGCCACTGCGCCCCACATCAGGGTCATCACGGCAGCCAGGCTACGCGCTGACCGGGGACGACGCCGGACCGGACTCGCGGCGACGTGCCTGCATAGGTCACTCTTGACTCCAGCATCCACGGCGAGGCCTGCCACCCTCCCGCTCCCCGCCCACTGACGGAGATGACCGATGAACCTCAATGCAAGTCTCGGACGAGTGGTCGAGTGGGATCGCGATGGCGGCTGGGGCGTGATCGACAGCGAGGCGACGCCCGGGGGGTGCTGGGTCCATTTCAGTCACCTGCCCATGCTCGACTCCGTCCCGTCCAGCCTCACGGTCGGCGAGGAGGTGGAGTTCTTGTTCGAGGCACTGGAGGCCCACAACGATCAGGACGGGTTTCTCTACCGGGCCATTGCCGTGCATCCCCCGCACGGGGGACTGGCGCGCTGACCTGGGGCGACGCCGGGACCGCCGCCTCAGCTCAGCGCACGACCTCGTCCGCCTCGCCCGTGAGCCCGAGCTTCTCGGCCACGTAGTCCACGTCCTTGTCTCCGCGGCCGGAGAGGTTGACCAGGATCCGCGCGTCCCGGCCCATCTGCGGGGCGAGGCGGATCGCGTGCGCCACGGCGTGCGCGGACTCGAGCGCGGGGATGACGCCCTCGAGCCGCGTGAGCCGCTGGAACGCGTCGAGCACGGCCGCGTCGTCCTCGGCCACGTACCGGACGCGGCCGACGCTCGCGAAGTGGGCGTGCTGTGGACCGACGCCCGGGTAGTCCAGGCCCGAGGCGATCGAGTGCACGGGATCCGGGGTGCCGTCGTCGTCGGCGAGGACGAGGGTGGCCATGCCGTGGAGGACGCCGTCGCGGCCCTGGGTCATGGTCATCGCGTGCTCGCCCTTGGCCGCGGAGCGGCCGCCGGGCTCGACGCCCACGAGCGCGACGTCGGCGTCGTCGAGGAACGCGGTGAACGCGCCGATCGCGTTGGAGCCGCCGCCCACCGCGGCGACGACGGCGCTGGGCAGCGCCCCGAACCGCTCCTGGAACTGGGCGCGGGCCTCGCGGCCGACCACGGACTGGAAGTCGCGGATCATCGTGGGGAACGGGTGCGGGCCCACCACGGAGCCGATCGCGAACAGGTACTTCTCCGGGTTCGCCGCGTACACCTCGAACGCCGAGTCCACGGCCTCCTTCAGGGAGCGGCCCTCGCGCTCCACCGAGACGACCTTCGTGCCGAGCAGGCGCATGCGCACCACGTTGGGGTGCTGCTTGGCCACGTCGATCGCGCCCATGTGGATCTCGCAGTCGAGGCCGACCATCGCGGCCGCCGTCGCCAGGGCCACGCCGTGCTGGCCGGCGCCGGTCTCCGCGATCAGGCTGCGCTTGCCCATGCGCTTGGCGAGCAGCGCCTCGCCGATCGTGTGGTTGATCTTGTGGGCGCCCGTGTGGTTCAGGTCCTCGCGCTTGAGCACGATCCGTGCGCCGCCGAGCTCGTCGGAGAGGCGGTCCAGCGGGGTCAGGGGGGAGGGGCGCCCGACGGCGTCGCGCAGCAGGCGTCGGTATTCGGCGTAGAACTCGGGGTCCTGGCGCGCCTCGGCGTACGCGCGGGCGACCTCGGCCATGGGGCCGGCCAGCTGCGGGGGCAGGTGGGCGCCGCCGTACTGGCCGAACATGCCGTCCGCGGAGACGTCCAGGTCCGGGGTGGTGACGAGGTCGCAGGCCTCGGCGAGGGTGCGGGGTTCGGTGGCGCCTCTCAGGGCGTTGTCCTCGGGGTTGCGGTGGGTCATCGGGGGTCCTTCTGGGATGGGGCCCGCCGAGCCGCTCATGATCGAGCCGCCCGGCAGGCGAGCGGCTCGTCGTGTCAGATGCGCATGACCGGGGCCGCCCTCAGGCGGTCCACCACTGCTGCGCGTGCATCTGCATGGGGCCAGCGTACTGCACGTCGGGGCAGGCGTGCGTCTCACCATGTGATTGCAAATCTCAGAATATGGACATCTCTCCCTGTCTCAGTGAATCGCGATTCACCCTGGATCCATGACCATCACCGCCGTCGACACCCCGTCCCTGACCACCGAGGCCGCCGCTGTGCTCGCCGCCACTCCGGGCATGCGGTACGCCGATTTCCTCACCGCCGCCCCCGCAGTGCCCGGCATCGTGGCCGTGGTGGCCGAGGAGTCAGCCCGTGCCGCCCTGGGCCTCACCCCCGCCACCGGTGACGTCCTCGCCGTCGACGTGGCCGACGAGAGCCTGCAGTGCCGCGAGGTGCGCGCCGCCTTCCAGTCCGGTCGTACCGGCGCCTCGCAGCTGCGCCAGGGCCTGGCCGCGCTGCTCAGGGACGTGCTCGCCCTGGATGTGGAGCGCACCAGCCCGGGCGCGGCGGGGGCGGGCTTCGCCCTCACCCCGGAGTCCGAGGAGACGCTCACGGCGTGGATGCGGGAGCACCTGACGCTGCGCGCCTGGGTCGCCCAGGACGCCTCCGCCCTCGAGGGGGTCGCCCGAGAGGTGGCCGCCGACCTCGCCCCGGCCCTGCAGCCGGGCGCCCTGGAGGCCTCCGTGGCACAGCGGGTCGCGGCCATGCGGGCCTCCGCCCGCCGGTCCGCCACCCTCTGAGCCGGCCGGTCGCCCGGGCGACGCCCTAGTCCATGGCGCTCAGTCTCGTCGTGCCGGGAGATCGCCCCGAGCCCGCTGACAGGATGGGTGCATGAAGCACGAGATCGTCCTCACCCGCAGGGACCTCACCCTGCGCCCCCTCTCACCCACCGACGGCCCCGCCCTGCGCGAGCTCGTCGACGCGGCCATGTGGGCGGGGAACAGCGCGCCCCTGCCGGTGGACGGTGCGGCCATGTCCGCGCACCTCGCCGAGCTGATCGAGCGGGAGGGCACCTTCGCGTTCGCCGTCGAGCAGGGCGGGGAGCTGGTGGGGCGCACGAGCCTCTACGACCTGGTGCCGGGGCTGCGGGTGGAGGTGGGGCACACGGTCTACGCCCGTCGGGTGTGGGGCACCTCCGTGAACCCCGGCTGCAAGCTGCTGCTGTTCGGGCACGCGTTCGAGGAATGGGCGCTGGAGCGGGTGGCCCTGCGCTGCGACCACCGCAACGCCCGTTCACACGCCGCCATCGCCCGCCTGGGGGCGACGTTCGAGGGCACTCTGCGCCGCTTCCGCCCGGCGGCGGACGGCACGATCGCCGACGTCGACTACTTCAGCGTGGTGCGCGAGGAGTGGCCCACGGTGCGCGCTGGGCTCGACGCGCGCCTGGCCGCCTAGATGTAGGAGGGCATGACGTTGTTG
>NZ_KV825412.1:0-1842 GCF_001816085.1 Micrococcus sp. HMSC31B01 | reverse complement strand
AGCACTCCGGCGTCACCCCGGAGCGCGCGCGTCGGCCGCGTGGGTCCCGTCCCACCACCGCGGACGCCCTGCGCGCCAGCGGCGTCATGGACGCGATGACCGCGGGCGCGGTGACGGCGGAGGACATGCCGCAGACCTCGCTCGACGAGGCCCTGGCCACGCCGCAGGAGATCGAGCCCGACCCGTCGGCCGGCCGCACCCCCGGCACCCGCCCGGCCGGCGAGGCCGACGGGAATGCTGTGGGACACTGAATGGTTCCATCGGTGAGAACGACCCGCCGCGCCTCGATCGGCCCGCGCCCCCGCGCGGGCCTCGGCGCGGCCTGACGAGGAGGAAACGTGAGCGATCGCAGCCTGCGGGGCATGCGCCTGGGCGCGCAGTCCCTGGAGTCCGAGGCCGGCGTCGAGCCCGCCGCCCGGCAGCGGGTGGAGTACCGCACGGAGGACGGCGAGCAGGTGTTCGTGACCTTCTCCGTGGAGGCGGACGTGCCGGCCACCTGGACTTCGAAGACCGGCAAGGAGGCGTTCCTCGTCAGCGGCGAGAAGCCGGCTGAGACCGAGGGCAAGCCCGTGCGCACCCACTGGGACATGCTGCGTGAGCGCCGCAGCCTCGAGGAGCTGGAGGAGACCTACAAGATCCAGCTCAACAAGCTGCGCGCCAGCCGCGGCGAGGAGGTCGACGCCTGACCCGCCGCTCCCCCATGCACGACGGGGCCGGATCCGCCATGGATCCGGCCCCGTCGTCGTTCGGGGACTGTGCGCCTCACAGGCCGAGGCGGGCGCGCAGGCCCTCCCAGCGCGCGGCCAGGCCCCACCGGGTCACGTTGACCACGGCCTCGCCGATGATGCCGCCGCTCATCTTGGACTCGCCGAGCTCACGCTCCACGAACGTGATCGGGACCTCGACGATCCGCTTGCCGAGGCGGGCCGTGCGGAAGGTCATGTCCACCTGGAACCCGTAGCCCTTGGACTCGATCGCGTCCAGGTCGATCGCACGGAGCGTGTCGGCCCGGTAGGCGCGGTAGCCCGCCGTGATGTCCGTCAGGTTGAGGCCGAGCATGATCCGCGGGTACAGGGAGCCGGCCCACGAGATCATCTTGCGGGAGGTCGGCCAGTTCACCATCTTGCCGCCCGGCACGCGGCGCGAGCCGATCACCAGGTCCGCAGTGCGGACGGCCTCCAGCAGGCGCGGCAGCTGCTCGGGCTGGTGCGAGCCGTCCGCGTCCATCTCGACCAGGACGTCGTAGCCGCGCTCCAGGCCCCAGCGGAACCCGGCGATGTAGGCGCCGCCCAGGCCGTCCTTGGTGGTGCGGTGCAGCACGTGCACGGAGGGGTCCTCGGCGGCGCGGGCGTCGGCCCAGTCGCCGGTGCCGTCCGGGGAGGCGTCGTCCACCACGAGAACGTCGGACTCCGGGACGGCGTCACGGAGTCGGCCGAGGGTCAGCGGCAGCGACTCGATCTCGTTGTACGTGGGGATGATGGTCAGCACGCGCATGTGCGGTTCTCGCCTTCCGGCCGGGGTCGTGGGGGCGGCCCGCCGGTCGGACGGGCCATCGCATCCGTTCGAGTATAGGAAGCGGAGGTCTCAGGCCGGCGTCGCGGCGTCGTGAGCGTCGCGGGCCACGTCCTCCGCGGCGATCCGGCCGTCCACCCAGGTGGCCCGCCAGCGGGGCAGGGCGGTCTCGGCGTCGAGGGCCGGCAGCAGCGGCGTGCCGGCCCGGGTGTCCGTGCTCCACGCCGCCACCCGGCCGTCCGGCGACTGCACAGCGACCGCGTCGGCGTCCCAGACGCCGAACACGGCCGGGGCCGACACGCTCAGGCGCGGGGCGACGGACAGGCGTGC
>NZ_KV825411.1:0-1653 GCF_001816085.1 Micrococcus sp. HMSC31B01 | reverse complement strand
GCCGCGCTCGTGGCCGGCGACGGGACCGTCCTGGCCGTCGTCGGGAACGAGCGCGAGCAGCACCACGACCCCACCGCCCACGCCGAGGTCCTCGCGCTGCGTCGCGGGGCGGAGCTGCGGGCCGCCGCCGGGGCGGGCGACGGCTGGCGCCTGACGGACTGCACCCTCGTGGTGACCCTCGAGCCCTGCCCCATGTGCGCCGGCGCGCTGCTGCTGGCCCGCATCCCGCGCGTCGTGTTCGGGGCGTGGGACCCGAAGGCGGGCGCGTGCGGCTCGGTGCTGGATGTGGTCCGCGACCCCCGCTTCAACCACCGGGTGCAGGTCCGCGCCGGCGTCCGCGCCGAGGAGAGCTCGGCGCTGCTGCGGGAGTTCTTCGCGGCACAGCGCGATTGAACGCGCCCGCGCCCGACGACGGCGGGCGGCCGGTTTGGGCGCGCCGCCACGGCTCGGGTAGGGTGTCCTGGTCTGGTGACGTGTCCGAGCGGCCGAAGGTGCAGCACTCGAAATGCTGTGTACGGTGACCCCGTACCGTGGGTTCAAATCCCACCGTCACCGCCAGATGTGAAGCCCGGGAGCCTCGTGCTCCCGGGCTTTCGCCATGCCGGGGCGGGGTCGGCCGCCGGCTCAGCGCGGCAGGACGGCGTCCAGGAACGAGGCCACCGCGGACCACGAGATGGTGGCGTGCACGGCGCTGGCCGGCACACCGTTGCGGAGCACCTCCGCGCTGCGGGTCTTCGCGGTCATCATGCCCAGGTCGTGGCCGCCCTCGGCCACCGAGTAGAACGCGGTGCGCAGTCCGGCGGCCTCGGCGGCCCGGTACAGCTCGAGGCTCTGCCCCCACGGGACCGTGACGTCCTTGCGCCCGTGGATGACCAGCAGGGGCGGCGAATCCGGGCGCACGTGCGCGATCGGGGAGGCCAACCGGGTCAGGCCGCCCGAGGCCAGGACCGGCACCCCCAGCATGTCCGACTTGGTGCTGCGGTCGTCGAGGTGGCAGTGCTCCAGCCGGTTCGCGCGGTTGTAGTCCGCACACGCGCCCGGGAGCATCTGGCGGTTCATCGTCAGGAAGTCCGTGGGGCCGAAGAAGTCCACGATCGCCTGGACGCGGTCCTCCTCCGGGATCGCGTGGCCACCGTCGGGCACCTCCCGGCCGGGCGGCGGCACCGGCTCCCGGTCCAGGTCCTGTCCGCCCGTGAGGCCGGCCATGAGGGCGTTCCAGCCGCCCGACGACGAGCCGGCCACGGCCACCCGCCCCGCGTCCAGCTGCAGGCCCGGGGCGTTGCGTCGCACCCAGCGGACCGCCGCCGTCGCGTCCTCCACCTGGGCGGGGAACGTGCCCTGCTTCGAGCTGCGCACCGAGAACGCGGCGACGGCGTAGCCGTGCGGGACCAGGCCGCGGGCGACGTCGGCGCCGTCGCTGTAGCCGCGATCGCTGCGCCAGCCGGAGCCCGCGTTCCACACGAGGACCGGGAACGGGCCCTGGCCCGGCGGCCGGTACACGTCGATGCGTCCGGCGCGCCCGGGCAGGGCCGCGTACGTGTTGCCGGTGGAGCTGCGCATGCCGTACAGGGCCGTCGAGTTGGCGCCCAGCGGCCCGGCGGGCGCACCGGCCAGGTCCGCGACGACGGCCACCCCGCCCACCGCGAGGGCGCC
>NZ_KV825410.1:0-1485 GCF_001816085.1 Micrococcus sp. HMSC31B01 | reverse complement strand
TGTCGGGCAGGCCGAGCCGACGCGCCAGCCCGAGGGCCAGCACGCCGACGGCGGGGTGGTCGGGTCTCACCGGCCGAACAGGATCTTCGCCTCGTCGTAGCGGGAGACCGGCACCTTCTTGAGGCCCTTGAGGGCGGCGCTCATGGGGATGGAGATGATCTCCGTGCCGTTGGCCGCCACCATCTGTCCCCAGCGGCGCTGGGCGACGAGGTCGACGGCGCCCATGCCGAAGCGCGTGGAGAGCACGCGGTCCGTGGCGGTGGGGGCGCCGCCGCGCTGGATGTGGCCCAGGATGGTGCTGCGCGTCTCGATGCCGGTCATCTCCTCGATCTCGCGGGTCACCCACTCGCCGATGCCGCCCAGACGCGGCCGGCCGGACGCCTCGACGCCGGCCTCGGCCAGCGGGTCGTCGTGGCCCTCGGGGACGAAGCCCTCCGCCACCACGACCAGCGGGGAGCGACCGCGGTCGTGGACCTGCTGCACCCACTCGGCGACCTGGGACATCGGGGTGCGGACCTCGGGGATGAGGATCGCGTGGGCGCCGGCGGCCATGCCCGAGTGCAGGGCGATCCAGCCGACGTGGCGGCCCATGACCTCGGCGACCATGCAGCGGTGGTGGGACTCGCCCGTGGTGCGCAGCCGGTCCATGGCGTCCGTGGCGATCTGCACGGCCGTGTCGAAGCCGAACGTGTAGTCGGTGCCCTGCAGGTCGTTGTCGATCGTCTTGGGCACGCCCACGATCGGCAGCCCGTCCGCGGCCAGGCGGTTCGCGCCGGCCAGGGTGCCCTCGCCGCCGATCGCGATGACGGCGTCGATGTCCAGCTCGCGCAGGTTGCGGAGCATGTTCTCCGGGCCGCCGCCCTCCGCGTTGTAGGGGTGCGTGCGGGAGGTGCCGAGGATGGTGCCGCCGGTGCGGGCCAGGCCGCGCACGCGGGAGCGGGGCAGGTCCTCGACGTCCTTCTCGATCAGGCCGGACCACCCGTTGCGGATGCCCACCATCTCCATGTCGTACGACTTGATGCCGTGCAGGACGGCGGAGCGGATGACGGCGTTGAGCCCGGGGCAGTCGCCTCCGGAGGTGAGCATTCCGACGCGCATGGGGGTCCTCTCGGGCGTTCTCGTGCGGGGGGTTGGCACCACCCTAGGCGCGCCCGCCCCGTCGCGTCAGGGGACGGGCGACGGGCGGCGGGTCAGCCGAGGGCCACGAGGACGGCGACCTGGAGGGCCGTCGCACCCACGAGGATGCCGCTCGCCGGGCCGAGGGTGCCGGGACGACGGCCGCTGAGCAGAGCGCCCAGCATGACGGGGGCGATCACCGCGAGCGCGGCCACGAGCATCGGCACCGCCAGCAGCGTGGGGGTCGGACCGACACCGAGCAGCAGGCTGATCCCGAGGGCGGCGAGCGCGGCGAGGACGGCCCCGGCGTAGGTGGCGGCCTGCGCGATCGGCCCGAGGCGCGGCTTTGCGGCCGTGGCTGCGGACCCT
>NZ_KV825409.1:0-1894 GCF_001816085.1 Micrococcus sp. HMSC31B01 | reverse complement strand
CGGCCGACGACGCCGGCCCGGCCGTCCGCATCGACGACGACGCGCCGATCCACGGCGAGCCCGGGGCCACCCGCTTCGTCGCCCGCACGGTCTCCGGTGTGGACGCGACCCGTCCGACCCCGCCGTGGCTGGCCGCGCGCCTGCGCCTGGCCGGCATCCGCACCATCTCCCTGCCGGTGGACATCTCCAACTACGTGATGTGGGAGCTGGGCCAGCCCCTGCACTTCTACGACGCGGACACGCTCTCCGGTGAGATCGTGGTGCGTCGCGCGCGGGCCGGAGAGACCCTGACCACCCTCGACGGCAAGGAGCGCGAGCTCGACCCCGAGGACCTGCTCATCACGGACGACTCCGGCCCCATCGGCCTGGCGGGCGTCATGGGCGGGGCCGCCACCGAGGTCACGGACGCCACCACCACGATCGTGGTCGAGTCCGCGAACTTCGACCCGGTGTCGATCGCCCGTACGCGGCGCCGGCACCGCCTGCCCTCGGAGGCGTCGAAGCGCAACGAGCGCGGCGTCGACTGGGAGGTCGCCGACGAGGCGGCCGAGCGGGCCGTCCAGATGCTCGTCGAGCTCGCCGGCGGCACCGCCGAGCCCGGCGTCACCGACGTCGGGACGCGGCCGCAGCCGGCCGTCGTCGAGATGGCCGCCGACTTCCCCTCCGCCCTGGTGGGCGTGGCGTACACGACCGACGAGGTCGTGGAGACGCTGCGCGCCCTGGGCGCCGAGGTGGCCGTGACCGAGGCCGCCGACGGCGCCGCCCCGCGGCTGACCGTGACCGCCCCGTCGTGGCGCACGGACCTGCGCATCCCCGAGGACCTCGCCGAGGAGGTCGCGCGCCTGCGCGGCTACGACGCGATCCCCTCCGTGGTGCCCGTGGCCCCGCCGGGCCGCGGCTTCACCCGCCGCCAGGCCCAGCGTCGCCGCGTGTCGGCCGCGCTCGCGGCCGCGGGTCTCACCGAGGTGCTCGCCTACCCGTTCGTCTCCGAGGAGCAGAACCGGCGTTTCGGGGCGGACTCGGACGCGCAGGGCCAGGTCCCGGCGATGGTGGCCCTGGCCAATCCGATCGCCTCCCAGTACCGGCACCTGCGCCTGTCGCTGCTGCCGGGCCTGGTCGAGACCGCGCGCCGCAACCTCGGCCGCGGCTTCCGCGATCTGGCGCTGTACGAGATGGGGCTGGTCTTCCTGCCCGGCGCGCAGCTGGGCTCGGCGACGATCCCCCCGCGCGCGGTCCATCCCTCCCCCGAGGTCCTCGCCGACCTCGAGGCCGGCATCCCCGCCCAGCCGTGGCACGTGGCCGGTCTGTACGCCGGGCACGACTCGGCGCCCGGGCCGGACCACGCCCCCCGCCCGGTGGACTGGCAGGACGCGGTCGCCGGGGCCCTCGACGTGGCCGACGTCCTCGGCGTCGAGCTGACCGTCCGGCAGGGCCGGCACCACGCGTTCCACCCGGGCCGGGTGGCCGAGCTCGTCGTCGTGACCGAGCACGGGGACCGGGTGGTGGGCGTGGCCGGCGAGCTGCACCCGCAGTGGCTCGAGGCCGAGGATCTGCCCGCCCGCATGAGCGTGTGGGAGCTGGACCTGGACGCGCTGTGCGCCGCGGCGCCCGAGACCGTGGTCGCCGCGCCGCTGTCCACGTTCCCCGTGAGCACGCAGGACGTGGCGCTCGTGGTGGACGAGGCCGTCGTGGCCGGGGACGTGCGCGCGACCCTCGCCGAGGGCGCCGGGGAGCTGCTCGAGGCCGTCGAGCTGTTCGACGTCTACCGGGGCGCGGGCGTGCCGGAGGGGCGGAAGTCCCTCGCGTTCTCCCTGCGGTTCCGCGCCCCCGACCGCACGCTCACCGCGGAGGAGGCCTCCGAGGCCCGCGCCGCGGCCACCGCGCTCGCGGCGCA
>NZ_KV825408.1:0-1983 GCF_001816085.1 Micrococcus sp. HMSC31B01 | reverse complement strand
GCCTCGCGGGGGACGACGACCCCGAGCGCGGCCGCCGCCACGCCGTCGGCCCCGCGGACCGGCACGGCGACCCCCCGGGACTCCTCGTCCAACGCGCCGTCCACGGCCGCGTACCCCTCCCGCCGCACATCCGCCAGAAGCGCTCGCAGCCGCGGCTCGCTGGGCGTGGCCACCCGCGCCCGCACGCCCGCGGGCACCGCACGCCCCGACTCGAGGGGATGGTGATCCACGACGGCGCCGAGCCGGTCCCGGTGCCGGGCGATGAACCGCTCCGCCGTCTCGACCGGGGCGTGGGCGAGCAGCACGAGTCCCAGGGCGGTGGTGAACGGCGGCAGCCGACCCGCGACGTCCGCCTGGTTCACCACGGCCCCCTGGGAGGAGAGCCGGGCGAGCACGAGGACGCCGTCGTCGTCGAGGACCGCGAGCTGCGTGTGCTGCCGCAGGACCGACTGCACGTCCACGAGGAACGGCATGGCCGTCCGGGCCAGGGACATGCTCGGCGCGCTCCGGGAGGCCATCTCCCACAGCCGCAGGCCGGGCCGGACCACGCCGTCCTCGTCCTTCTGCAGCAGCTCGGCGCGCACCAGCCGGTCCACCCACCGATAGGCGGTGGCCAGGGGCAGCTCGGTGCGCCGGGCCAGGGCCGCCACGGTCAACACCGGACGCTCCGCGTCGAACGCGAAGCGGACCCGGATCAGCCGGTCCAACGTGCCGCTCGCGCCGGCCCGCTCACGTCAGGAAGTCGCGCGCGACCTCGAGGAAGCGGTCGTTGGCCTCCTTCTCGCCGATGCTCACGCGCACGCCCTCGCCCGCGAACGCCCGGACGGACAGGGCCTGGGCCTGGGCGGCCTCGGCGAACGCCTGCGTGCGCTCGCCGAGCGGCATCCACACGAAGTTGGCCTGCGAGGAGGGCAGGTCCCAACCGGCCTCGGCCAGGGCGGCGGCGACGCGCTCGCGCTCGTCGACGACGACCTGCACGCGCTCGAGGACCTCGTCCAGGTGCTCGAGCGAGGCGATCGCGGCCTCCTCCGCCACCGTGGACACCGCGAACGGGGTGGCCACGGTGCGCAGGGCCTTGGTGATCTCCGGCTGCGAGACCGAGTAGCCCACGCGCAGATTGGCGAGGCCGTGGGCCTTCGAGAAGGTGCGCAGCACGACGACGTTCGCGTGCTTGCGGTACATCTCCAGGCCCTTGACCGCGTCCTCGTCGCGGACGAACTCCACGTACGCCTCGTCGATGACCACGAGGATGTGCGCGGGCACGCGCGCCAGGAAGTCCTCGACCTCGGCGGTCGTGAGCACGGGGCCGGTCGGGTTGTTGGGGGTGCAGAGCAGGATCACGCGGGTCCGCTCCGTGATCGCCTCCAGCATGGCCGGCAGGTCGTGGCGGTGGTCCGCGGTGAGCGGCACCTGCACGTCCACGGCACCGGCGGTGCGGACCACGATCGGGTAGGCCTCGAAGGAGCGCCACGCGAAGATCACCTCGTCGCCCTCCCCCGCCTCGCCGTGGCCGGCGAAGGCGGTGATGACCTGGGCCAGGGCGCCGAGGGAGCCGGCACCCGTCACGACGTCGTCCGCCGGGACGTCCAGGTGCGCGGCCAGGGCCTGGCGCAGGCCGGTGGAGAGGGTGTCCGGGTAGCGGCAGAGGGTGCTGGGCGCGCCCTCCGGGCCGGTCACGACCTGACGCACCCGGTCGATCACGCCGGGCACGGGCGCGTAGGGGTTCTCGTTCGAGGAGAGCTTGTAGGGGTGCAGGCCCGGGACGGCGACCGGCGGCTTGCCGGCGGCGTACGGCGGCAGCATGCCGACCTTCTTGTGGGGCGCGACCACGGCGGGCGTCTGCTGTGCGTCATCAGTCATGGCCACCAGGGTAATGCGGGCCGCGGACGCTGTGATCCGCCGCACGGGCCCCGGACGCGGCGCCCCGGGGTTCAGGCTGCGCCGAAGGCGACGGCGACGGCCCGGGCCGCCTCACCGAGCCGG
>NZ_KV825407.1:0-907 GCF_001816085.1 Micrococcus sp. HMSC31B01 | reverse complement strand
CTTGCGCTCCTTGAGCTCCACCTCGGTGGCGGCGCCCACGCGGATCACGCCGATGCCGCCGGAGAGCTTGGCGAGGCGCTCCTGGAGCTTCTCGCGGTCCCAGTCGGAGTCGGTCGCGGCGGACTCGGCCTTGATCTGGGCGACCCGGGCCTCGACGTCCTCGGCCGCACCGCCGCCGTCGACGATGGTGGTCTCGTCCTTGGTGACGGTGATGCGGCGGGCGGAGCCGAGCACGTCCAGGTCGGCCTGCTCGAGCTTCATGCCGAGGTCCGGGGAGACGACCTGGGCGCCGGTGAGGATCGCGATGTCCTGCATCATGGCCTTGCGGCGGTCGCCGAAGCCCGGGGCCTTGACGGCCACGACGTTCAGGGTGCCGCGGATCTTGTTCACCACGAGGGTGGACAGGGCCTCGCCCTCGATGTCCTCGGCGATCACGAACAGCGGCTTGTTGGCCTGCAGGACCTTCTCCAGCAGGGGCAGCAGCTCCTGTACGTTGGAGATCTTGCCCGAGTTGATCAGGACGTAGGCGTCCTCGAGCACGGCCTCCTGACGCTCGGCGTCGGTGACCATGTACGGGGACAGGAAGCCCTTGTCGAACTGCATGCCCTCGGTGACGTCCAGCTCGGTGGAGGTCGTGGAGGACTCCTCGATGGTGATGACGCCGTCGGTGCCGACCGTGTCGAACGCGCGGGCCAGCAGCTCGCCGACCTCGTCGTTCTGGGCCGAGATGGCGGCCACGTGGGCCACCTCCTGGCCCTCGACCGGGCGGGCGTTCTCCTGCAGGCGCCGCTCGACGGCGGCCACGGCCACCTCGATGCCCTTCTTGACCTCGCCCGGCGCGGCGCCGGCGGCGACCTGGCGCATGCCCTCGTTCACGAGCGCCTGGGCCAGCACGGTGGCGGTGGTG
>NZ_KV825406.1:0-3241 GCF_001816085.1 Micrococcus sp. HMSC31B01 | reverse complement strand
AAGAGGCCACCGTCCACGCTCGGGGCTGGCTTGAACGCCGACCGGGGCACGCGCCCGTGCAAGCTGAAGTCGATCCAAGGCCACCACTGCGCGGTCATCATGCTGCTACCACCGATGCCGGCACGCCGGCGGGCCACTTCCCACTGCACGAGCAGGACCACCTGGGTCCATGCTCCATCGTGCAGCAGTCTGCGCAGGATGGCTGTGGTCAGGTGGAACGGAACGTTGCCGACCACCACATACGGAGTGGTCGGTAGCGGCCAGTGAAGGAAGTCTGCGTTGACGACGGTTACGTGTTTCTGCTCGCGGAACTGACTGGCCGATGCAAGTCGGTCCGCCAGCCGGCTGTCGATCTCGACAGCAGTCAGGGACCGGCCGAGCTTCTGCAGCTCTCTTGTGAGCCTGCCCTGGCCCGGGCCGATCTCGACGATCGGACCGGTCGAGTCGCCTACCAGCCGTGAGAGCCGGTCGATCGTGGTGTGGTCAGTGAGGAAGTTCTGGCCGTGCTCATGTCGGCCGCCACGGTAAGTGGGCATAGAAAAGGACGCTCCATCGAAGCAGGCGTCCGGGCACGCAAAAACGCCGCCCGGCTGGACTCGCGGAGCGGCAGAACGTCCTGGAACAGGTTCCGCCGCTAGAAGCGGCGGAACCGGGTCACTGCAATTGATGGACTACCCATGGCCCCCACCCTATCGCACCAGGGCTGTTCAACAGCTGATCAAGGGCCTGGCCTGGGGCCCTCCTACCTCCAGAGCGGTCTGGGCGGCACTGGAATCGCCCATCACGGCAACAGCCGCGCCAACGTCAACAACGTCCTTGCCCGCAACAGCTAGCACCCCTAGGGGTGTAACACAGCCTGTAACGCCACCCGTAACGCTCGGATTACACCCGCCCCGCCTGTTTCTGCGGCTGGGGCACCTCACCTCCCCGACACCACCCACTCTCCTCGTCCCTCGTCAAGTGGGTGGTGTCGGGGAGGTGAGGTGCAGGGGGTGTTTGGGCGGGGCGGGTGAGGGTCGGGGAAGGGTGTTTGTGAGGGGTCAAGTGAGGGGTCAAGTGGGGTTGGTGAGGTGGTCGGGGAGTGATCGGGAAGAGGTGGCTGGGTGGGGTGCGTGGTCGGGTGGATTGGCTGGGTTGGTAGCGGCGGATTAGCGAGCGATGTGGTTGGGGGTCTGTGGCTGAGTCGGGTGAGGGGCTGAGGGTGCGGTGAAGCGGGGGAACGGGGGAAGGAGGTGGCGGAAGGCAGCAGGAGGGTGTGCAGGGGCGCAGGAGGGTGTGCAGGGTGCGGACCGGCGGAGCCGGAGCAAGCTAGATACTTAGCCGTGCTAAGTGGCTTGCGGCCTGGTCAGGCCGGGATGCGTTGCACTGTGCTGGGGGTGCAGGCGCAGGGGGTCAGAAGTCGTTGGAGGCGTCCGTTTTGACGCGTTGGGTTGCTTGCGGGTTCTTTACAAGCTGGCCAACTTCTTCGTGACCTTCCTCTTCGACCTGTTCAGCCGCCACCACGAGATCGAACTCTTGAGCTGGAGAGCGCCAAGCTCATCGAGCGCGGGCAGGCCCTTCTCGGCCAACTTGCGGGAGGTGCGTCCTGGGTCTTCCCCTGGATGAGCGTCGATGAGTGCGTGCGCCTCCCTGACTCGGGTTGAGGCAAGCGGATGACGGCTCAGTCTGTCTTCGATCTCCCTCAACTGGGCTTCAAGAGCTGCCCGAGATTTCTTCCGAAGCGCCATGTCCAGCCCTCTTCTCAATCGTCCTTGTGGATCGCGTAGTGCACCGTTCCGACGGTGACGCCCTCCTTGGCGGCAATGGCGCGCATGGAGAGCCCTTCCGCGCGTAAGGCGCGGATGCGTTCATGGCGCGCGGCGGCGTCCGCCAAGTAGTCCGCGCGTTCCTGGGCGACGGTGCGGCGGATGGTGCGCGGCGAGACTCCGAATCGCTCGGCTAGTTCGCGGGCGGTCTGCTTGCGCTTGGCGCGCGTAGGGGTGCTGGTCATGCGTCCTCTCCCACGATCAAACGGGCACGCTCCTCAACGGCGTTGCGTCGCTTCGCTCCGCTCTGGCGGCCTCGTGCGGCTTGGAGCGTGGACAGGGACGCCTGCTGGACGGTGCGGGCGTCTGTCCAGCCGTAGAAGCGCGTGGTGACCCATCGGTGGATGCTGGCGGCGATGTCGCGGGCCTCGTTGGCCGGGAGCGGCTCGGAGAAGGCCGCGTTGAGCTCGTGCACGTGGGCGAGCACGGCGGCGTAGTAGTCGCGGCTGTCTTCGGCGGTGGCGTGCTCGTGGCGTTGGCGGATGCGTTTGGCCTCGCGGTAGGCCCAGTGGCGGGCGGTCTCGAAGATCGAACAGTTGCGGCCCAGGCCGACCGGGTTCTGCCGGCGGGAACGTCGCCAGGCGGGCGCCGGCATGTGGCCGGCTTCTTCGAGCCGGCTCGCCAGTTCTCCGAGGCTGTAGAGCCGGTCAGAGGTCCAGGAGGTGTGCCAGGAGCCGTGCTCCGGGTTCTTCGTGATCAGACCGCTGTAGGCGGCGTCTCCGTCCACGGAGCGGCGCAGGCCCTCGGTGACGGCCGCGGCGAACGCCAGCGGCTTGCGCTGGGCGTACTCGGTGCGCGTGACCGGCTCGGCCAGCGCCCACACCGCGTGCGCGTGCCCGTTGGCCGGGTTCTCCACCACGGCGTTGGGTAGCCAGTCGTGGCGGTCCCAGAGCGCGCGCATGAGCGCGTCCTCGTGATCGACGTCCACGACCAGCAGGTTCGAGAGGGCTCGGGGGTTGGCCTCGATGTACCGCTTGCCGCGCGCGTCCTTGCGTGCGGTGCGGTAGATCCCGGCGCGCAGGTCATCGGACGCGAGCGGCCACAGCGGCAACCACATCTGCTCCCACGTCTGGGCGTCTCGCATCGTCAGCGTCATGGGCACACCCTCGCATGAACCCCAGGCACGTTCAAAGTGGGACGCGAACCTAATCAGATGTTTCCCCCGACAAGCCGATCTTCCACACCCTCCCCGGCCCTGAGGTGACCACTGCCGGGACCACCTGCACACCGGGCGTTGCACACCCACGGTGCGCACCTTCCCGAGCACGTCGAGGAGGTGCCCCAGTTCCTTCCGGGCAACTGGAGCGAAGCGGAGGGCGGCAGCCCTCTCTTTCCCTCGCACAGTGCAACGCCTCCGCCCTGCGGAGTCCGGCCAAGCGGACTTAGGGCACCTAAGTGCATAGCTTGCTCCGGCACGTCGCTAGCTGGCTCCGGCA
>NZ_KV825405.1:0-2428 GCF_001816085.1 Micrococcus sp. HMSC31B01 | reverse complement strand
CGCACCGCCGAGCACGCGGCCGCGGCCCTCGCGACCGCCGCCGACGACGTGCTCGTCTGCTCGACCGGCCTCATCGGCGAACGCCTGCCGATGGACACCCTCACCGCGGGCGTGTCCGAGGCGGTCGCCGCCCTCAGTCCGGACGGCGGCGAGGACGCCGCCGTCGCGATCAAGACCACGGACACCGTGGCCAAGACCGCCGTGGCCCGCGGCGCGGGCTTCACCGTGGGCGGCATGGCCAAGGGGGCGGGCATGCTGGCACCCGGCATGGCCACCATGCTCAGCGTCATCACCACGGACGCCGACGTCCCCGCCCCCGCCCTCGACGCGGCCCTGCGCGAGGCCGTGCGCGCCACCTTCAACCGGGTCGACTCGGACGGGTGCATGTCCACCAACGACACCGTGATCCTGCTGGCCTCGGGCGCGTCCGGGACCGCGCCCGAGCCCGAGGCGTTCGCCGCGGCCCTCCACGAGGTCTGCGCGGACCTGTCCCGCCAGCTCGTCGCCGACGCCGAGGGCGCCCGGCACGACATCGCCGTGCGCGTGGTCCACGCCGAGACCGAGGAAGCGGCCGAGGCCGTCGCCCGCGCCGTCGGCCGCTCCAACCTGTTCAAGACCGCGATCTTCGGCCAGGACCCGAACTGGGGACGCGTGATCGCCGCCGTCGGCACGGTCCCGGAGTCGGTCGCCGCCTTCGACCCGTACGCCCTCGACGTGCGCTTCAACGGCGTCCAGGTGTGCCGCGCCTCCGGTGTGGGGGAGGACCGCTCCCGCGTGGACCTGACGGCCCGCGAGGTGCTCGTCGAGGTCGACCTGCACGCCGGCGACGCCGAGGCCACGGTCTGGACCAACGACCTGACGCACGACTACGTCCACGAGAACTCCGCCTACTCCACGTGAGGACCCCCAGCATGAGCCCGCACACCGACCCGGCCACGGCGGCCGCACCCGTCCTGTCCACCGCGGACCGGCTCGACCGCGCCGAGTCCAAGGCGGAGGTCCTCGTCGAGGCCCTGCCCTGGATCCGGCGGTTCGCCGGCACCGTCATGGTCGTCAAGTACGGCGGCAACGCCATGGTGTCGGAGGAGCTGCGCCGGGCGTTCGCCGAGGACATCGTGTTCCTGCACCACGTGGGGGTCCACCCCGTGGTGGTGCACGGCGGCGGCCCGCAGATCAACGCGATGCTCGACCGCCTCGGCATCGCGTCCGAGTTCCGCGGCGGCCTGCGCGTGACCACCGAGGAGGCCATGGACGTGGTCCGCATGGTGCTCACGGGACAGGTGGGCCGCGAGCTGGTCGGCCTCGTGAACTCCCACGGCCCGTACGCCGTCGGCTTCTCCGGCGAGGACGCGGGGCTGCTGCGCGCCCGCCGCACGGGCGCCGTCGTGGACGGGCAGGAGGTGGACCTCGGCCTCGTGGGCGAGGTCACCGGCGTCGACCCGACCGCGATCCTCGACGTGATCGAGTCCGGGCGGATCCCCGTGGTCTCGTCGGTCGCCCCCGAGATCGACGACGACGGCCAGCCCACCGGGCAGGTCCTCAACGTCAATGCGGACACCGCCGCCGCGGCCCTGGCCGCCGCCCTCGGCGCCGCGAAGCTCGTGCTGCTCACCGACGTCGAGGGCCTCTACGCGGACTGGCCGGACCGGGACTCCCTCATCAGCTCGCTCACCGCCGCCCAGCTGCGTGCGCTGCTGCCCTCCCTGGCCTCCGGGATGATCCCGAAGATGGCCGCGTGCCTGGCGGCCGTCGACGCCGGCGTGCAGCGCGCCCACGTCGTGGACGGCCGCCGCCCCCACTCGATGCTGCTGGAGGTCTTCACCTCCGCGGGCGTCGGCACCCAGGTGGTGCCCGACGCCGAACCCACCGCCCCGACCACCCCCGAGGAGGACGCATGAGCACCGACCAGTCCGCGCTGCTGGAGCGCTACCACGCCGCCCTGACCGGCGTCTTCGGCCGCCCCACCCGCGTGCTCGTGCGCGGCGAGGGGGTCCACGTGTGGGACGCCGACGGCCGGCGCTACACGGACCTGCTGGCCGGCATCGCCGTGAATGCGCTCGGCCACGGCCACCCGGCGCTGGTGCGGGCCGTGTCCGAGCAGATCGCCACGCTCGGCCACGTGTCCAACCTCTTCACGTCCGAGCCGCAGATCCGCCTGGCCGAGCGCCTGCTGGAACTGCCCGGCGTGCCCGCGGGCTCCACCGTGTTCTTCGCGAACTCCGGCACGGAGGCCAACGAGGCCGCGTTCAAGCTCGCCCGCCGCCACGGTGCGGACGACCCGTCCGGCCGCCGGACGCGGGTGATCGCGCTCGAGCGGGCCTTCCACGGCCGCACGATGGGCGCCCTCGCGCTCACGCACAAGGAGGCCTACCGGGCGCCCTTCGAGCCGCTGCCCGGCGGCGTGGAGCACGTGCCGGGCGGGGACGCC
>NZ_KV825404.1:0-4786 GCF_001816085.1 Micrococcus sp. HMSC31B01 | reverse complement strand
CGGGGCTCGATTCGGCCATCGCCCGGCCGGCCTGCCGCGGACCGCCGACCCCCAGCAGGCCGGCCAGCCCCCCGTAGCTGACGGCGCGTCCGGGCGGGACCAGACGGGCGAGCGCCTCGAGCCCCTCGCCGAGGGTGAGCGGTCCGTCGTCGCGGTGGCGGGCGCCGGGGAGCACAGGGTGATCGGTCACGACCCCATCCTGTCGTGTCCGCCGCTCCGGGTAGCGTGAGGCGCGTGACTTGGCATGAGAGCATCCGCGCCGGCTTCGACCTCGAGACCACCGGACGTGATCCGCGCACCGCGCTGATCGTGACCGCCACCCTGGTGATGGTGGACGAGCAGGGCCGCGCCGCGTCGTCGGCCGAGTGGCTCGTGGACCCGGGCGTGCCCATCCCGGCCGAGGCGGCCGAGGTCCACGGCGTCACCACGGAGCGGGCGCAGGCGGAGGGCATGCCCGCCGCGCAGGGTGTCACGGAGATCACCGAGACCCTGCGGGACCTGTTCGCCGCGGGCATCCCCGTGGTGGCGTTCAACGGCGTGTACGACTTCACGGTGATGGACCGGGAGGCGCGCCGCCACGGGCTGACGCCGCTCGAGGCCCGCCCCGTGATCGACCCGTTCGTGCTGGACAAGCAGGTGGACCGGTTCCGCAAGGGCAAGCGCACGCTCTCCGCGGTGTCCGAGCACTACGGGGTGACCCTGGAGAACGCGCACACCTCCGCGGCGGACGCCCTCGCCGCCGTCCAGGTGGCCGACGCCCTGGCCGCCCAGTACGAGCAGCTGCGCGTCGCGCCGGCGGACCTGCACGAGCGGCAGGTCCGCTGGAAGGCCGAGCAGGCGCAGAGCTTCGAGCAGTACCTGCGACGCAAGGACCCGCAGGCCACCGTCTCGCGCCACTGGCCGGTCGAGGCCGAGCGCTGAGCGCCCGGCCCCGACCCGCACCCGGGTCTCAGCCCTGGGGCGTCGCCGCCGCGGCCGCCTTCGCCGCGGCCGGCAGCGCGTCGAGCACCCGGGTGACCGCCGCGTCGTCGTGGGCGGCGGAGACGAACCAGGCCTCGAACACGGACGGCGGCAGGTACACGCCGGAGGCCAGCATCGACTGGAAGAACGGGGCGTAGCGGAAGACCTCCTGGCCCTGGGCGTCCCGGTAGTCCCGCACGCCGGTGCCGGAGGTGCCGAACGCCAGGGAGAACAGGGTGCCGGCCCGCTGGATCGAGTGGTCCACGCCCTCGGCGTCGAGCGCGGCCACGAGGCCCTCGCGCACGGCGTCCGAGGCGCGCGTCACGGCCGCGTAGACGGCCTCGTCGGCGCGGGAGAGCGTGGCGTGGCCGGCGGCCATGGCCACCGGATTCCCGGAGAGGGTGCCGGCCTGGTACACGGGGCCGAGCGGGGCCAGGTGGTCCATGATCTCGGCGGAGCCGCCCAGGGCGGCCGCGGGCATGCCGCCGCCGATCACCTTGCCGAAGCACCAGATGTCCGGGGTCCAGCCCTCGGGCTGTCCGGACAGGCCCCAGCCGCCCGTGGCGGTGGCGCGGAAGCCGGTGAGCACCTCGTCCCAGATCAGCAGCGCGCCGTGGCGGCGGGTGATCTCGCGCAGGAACGCGTTGAAGCCCTCGGCGGGCTCCACGACGCCCATGTTGCAGGGCACGGCCTCCGTGATGAGCGCGGCGATGCGCTCACCGTGCTCGGCGAACACGGCCTCGACGGCGGCGCGGTCGTTGTAGTCCACCACGAGGGTCTCGGAGGCGGCGGCCTCGGTGACGCCCGCGGAGCCGGGCAGGGCGGCGGTCGCCACGCCCGAGCCGGCCGCGGCCAGCAGGCCGTCCGAGTGGCCGTGGTAGCAGCCGGCGAACTTCACGATCAGGTTGCGGCCGGTCACGCCGCGGGCCAGGCGCAGGGCCGTCATGGTGGCCTCGGTGCCGGTGGACACGAAGCGCACGCGCTCGACCGGGACCTTGGAGGCGATCAGCTCGGCCAGCGCGGTCTCCTCCAGCGTGGAGGTGCCGAAGCCGAGGCCGCGGTCCACGGCGGCGTGCACGGCCTCGACGACCTCGGGGTGCTGGTGGCCCAGCAGCATGGGGCCCCACGAGCAGACCAGGTCCACGTACTCGTTGCCCTCGACGTCGGTCAGGTACGGGCCGCGTGCGCCGGCCATGAACCGGGGCGTGCCGCCCACCGAGCCGAAGGCGCGCACGGGCGAGTCGACGCCGCCGGGGATGACGGCCTGGGCCGCGGCGAAGGCGGCGGCGTTGGTGGTCGGCTGGGACGCGGTCACAGGGACCCCTCCTTCATCCAGCGGCCGAGCTCGGCCGCCCAGTAGGTGAGCACGGAGTCGGCGCCGGCGCGCCGGATGGAGAGCACGGACTCGACGATCGAGGCCTTCCGGTCGATCCAGCCGTGCGCGGCGGCGGCCTCGATCATCGCGTACTCCCCCGAGATCTGGTACGCGGAGACGGGCACGTCCGCCATGTCCGCCACGTCGCGCACGATGTCCAGGTAGCTCATCGCGGGCTTGACCATCACCATGTCCGCGCCCTCCTCGAGGTCGAGGGCGACCTCGAGCAGGGCCTCGCTCCGGTTGGCGGCGTCCATCTGGTAGGTCTTGCGGTCGCCCGTGAGCTGGGAGTCGACGGCGTCGCGGAACGGCCCGTAGAACGCCGAGGAGTACTTCGCGGCGTAGGCGAGGATCGCGGTCTCGTGGTGGCCGGCGCCCTCGAGGGCCTCCCGGATCACGCGGACCTGGCCGTCCATCATCCCGGAGGGGCCGAGCACGTCCGCACCGGCCTCGGCCTGCGCGACGCCCATCCGGGCGTAGATCTCCAGCGTCGCGTCGTTGTCCACGGCGCCCTCGGCGGTGAGCACGCCGCAGTGGCCGTGGTCGGTGAACTCGTCCAGGCACAGGTCGGACATCACGACGAGCCCGTCCCCCACCTCCGCCTTCACGTCCCGGATGGCCCGGTTCAGGACGCCGTCCGGGTCCAGGGCGGCGCTGCCGACGGCGTCGCGCGTGGTCGGCACGCCGAACAGCATGATGCCGCCCAGGCCCAGCTCGGCGGCCTCGGCCGCGGCGGCCTTGAGCGAGTCCGCGGTGTGCTGCACGACGCCCGGCATCGAGGCGATCGGCACGGGCTCGGCGGCGCCCTCCTTGATGAAGGCCGGCAGGATCAGCTCGGCGGGGTGCAGGCGCGTCTCGGCGGCGAGGCGGCGCATCGCGGCGGACCGGCGCAGACGCCGGGGACGGTGCAGCGGGAAGGACATGACGGGGTCACACGCTCCTGGTTCGGGGACCCGTCCAGTCTAGGCGCGGAGGCTGACCGCGCGCCGGGTACAGTCATGGCGCCCCGTTCGCCGTCGAGAGGCCCGTGATGCCCCCGCGCCTGCGCCCCGGTCAGACCCTGTTGCTGGCCTCGCTCGTCTTCGGCCTGTTCTTCGGCGCCGGCAACCTGATCTTCCCCGCCGGCCTGGGCCGGGATGCGGGCGCCGCGGTCACGCCGGCCACGCTCGGCTTCCTCGTCACGGCGGTGGGGCTGCCGGTCCTGGGCATCGTCGCCTCGGCGGTGACGGGGGCGCGCTCGGTCCGTGAGATGACGGCGCCCGTCTCCCGGCGCTTCGCCGTGGCGTTCACGTGCCTGCTGTACCTGACGATCGGCCCCCTCTTCGCCATCCCCCGCACCGCCACGGTGTCCTATGAGATCGGTGTCGCGCCCCTGGCGGGCGACGGCGGCCTGCGGCTGCTCGGCTTCACGGCGGCGTTCTTCGCGGTCGCCGCGGTGGCGGCGTTCCGTCCGGGCCGGCTCATGGAGTGGGTGGGGCGGTACCTGACCCCGGCGTTCCTGGTCCTGCTCGGCGCCCTGGTGGCGGCCGCCGTCGTGGCCCCGATGAGCACGGGCGCGCTGCCCTCGCCGACCCCCGCCTACGCCGACGGGGCGCTCGTGCGGGGCCTGCTGGACGGCTACGCCACGATGGACGCGCTCGCCTCGCTCGCCTTCGCGGTCGTGATCGTCGACGCCGCTCGGCGCCTGGGCGTGACGGGTCCGCGCCGCATGGCGGTGGAGCTGGGCAAGGCGGGGCTGGTCGGCGGCGCGGCGATGGCGGTGGTCTACGCCTCGCTGGCGTACGTCGGCGCCACGAGCCACGGCGCGTTCGCGCAGGCCACGAACGGCGGCGACGTCCTCGCCCGCAGCGCGAGCCACTTCTTCGGCACGGCGGGCGCGTACCTCATCGCGGCCATCGTCTTCGTCGCGTGCCTGAAGACCTGCATCGGACTGATCGTGGCGTGCGCCGAGATGTTCGCGGAGATGTTCCCCGGGTCCTACCGGCTGTGGGCGGGCCTCTTCCTCGTGGTGTCCTTCGCGCTCGCCAACCTGGGCCTGGAGGCGATCATCGCCTGGTCCGTCCCGGTGCTGATGTTCCTCTACCCGATCGCCGTCGTCGTCATCCTGCTCGGCCTCGCCTGGGCCTGGGTGCGGGGCTGCCCGGCGGTGGCCCGCTGGGTGGTCGCCTGCACGGGGCTCGCCGCCTTCTTCGACCTGCTGGGCGCCCTGCCGGAGGCGCTCGCGACGACGCCGCCCGTCACCGCCCTGACGGGCCTGGCCGGCCGGGTGCTGCCCGGCTACGCGGTCGGCTTCGGCTGGGTGGTCCCGGCGCTCGTCGGGCTGGTCGTCGGCACAGTGGCCGCCGCCTCGCGGCCCCGCCCCCGCCGGGGCGAGCGGGAGGCGATCCCGGTCACCGCCGGCCACGGGCGCACCGCCGCCGACTAGGTGTTGTGGGTCATGAGGTTCTTGCC
>NZ_KV825403.1:0-1210 GCF_001816085.1 Micrococcus sp. HMSC31B01 | reverse complement strand
TCAACAACGTCATGCCCTCCTACATCTAGCCAGCCCCCATGGTTGTTTGATCATCGAACCATCCCCTACGCTCGGGGCATGCCCACCCCGCCCGACCTCTCCGCCTTCCGCACCCCCGCCGCCACGGGGCGTCCCCCTCGGGGGCTGCGGCTGGGCCTGGCCGCGGCGCTCACCGTGGTCTGGCTCGCCGTGCTCGGCCTGGGCGGCCCCGTGTTCGGCAAGATCGGCGACGTCTCCTCGAACGACCAGGCCACCTTCCTGCCGGCGTCGGCCGAGTCCACCCGCGCGGGACAGGAGGCGGCGGCGTTCCAGGACGGCGAGGCCGTGCCCGCCGTCGTCATGGGCCCGGCGAGCACCGCGGACCCCGCGGCCGCCTTCCCCGCGCTCGCGGACCTCGCGGGCCGGCTGGGTGAGGTGCCGGGCGTGACCGACGTCGCCGGCCCGATCCCCTCCGACGACGGCGCGGCGGTGCAGTTCCTGGCCTTCGTCGACTCCTCGGCCGGGGCCGAGCGGCCCGTGGCCGACGTGGTGGCCGACCTGCGGGAGGTCGTGGCGGACCCGGCGGCCGCCGACCCCGCCCTCGCCGGCACCGTGGCCGCGGACACCGAGTGGCACGTGGGCGGTCCGGCGGGCCTGGTCGCGGAGCTGGGCGGCGCGTTCGCGGGCATCGACGGGCTGCTGCTGCTCGTGGCGCTCGCGGTGGTGTTCGTGATCCTCGTGGCGGTGTACCGCTCCGTCCTGCTGCCGGTCCTCGTGCTGCTGACGGCCGTGGCCGCGCTCTGCGGCGCGATCGTGGCCGTCTACGGGATGGCCCTGGCGGGCTGGATCCAGCTCAACGGCCAGGCCCAGGGCATCCTCTCGATCCTCGTGATCGGCGCGGCCACGGACTACTGCCTCCTGCTCGTGGCCCGGCACCGCGAGGAGCTGCTGGTCCGGGCGGACGTCGGGGAGGCGCTGCGGGCCGCCGTGCGCGGGTCCTTCGGCGCGATCACCGCGTCCGCCTCGACCGTGGCCCTCGCCCTGCTGATCCTGATGGCCTCGGACCTCAACTCGACGCGCTCCCTCGGCCCCGTGGCCGCCACGGGTGTGGCGTTCGCGTGGCTCGCCGCCCTGACCCTGCTGCCGGCGCTGCTGCGGCTGACCGGGCGTGCCGCCTTCTGGCCCACGATCCCGTCCCCCGAGCGCGCGCGCCGTCGCGCGGAGCGCCGCG
>NZ_KV825402.1:0-3544 GCF_001816085.1 Micrococcus sp. HMSC31B01 | reverse complement strand
GGAGGACGGCGCCGCGGGCGACGTCGCGCAGCCGGCCACGCCCAGGCCGAGCAGGCCCAGGCCCCCGCCGAGGAAGGCGCGGCGAGTGGGCTGCATGGCGGCCTCCTCTGGCGGGTGACGTCGGGGTCGGGCGGGTCCGGGGAGTGCGGGCGGGGGGACTCGAACCCCCACGTCCAGGACACTGGAACCTAAATCCAGCGCGTCTACCAGTTCCGCCACGCCCGCGCACACCCCGCGCGGGCGGGGCGAGCCCCGATCCTACCGTGCGGCGCCCGGGCGCGGCGGGCGCGGATCAGGCCTCGTCGAGGCCGAGGGTGCGGCGCAGTCGGGCCACGTGGCCGGTCGCCTTCACGTTGTACTGCGCGTGGGTGACCTTCCCGTCCGGGCCGACGACGATCGTGGAGCGGATCAGACCCTCGAAGGTCCGCCCGTAGTTCTTCTTCTCACCCCAGGCGCCGTAGGCCTCGGCCACCGCGTGGTCCTCGTCCGAGAGCAGGGGGAACGTCAGGCCCTCCTGCTCGGCGAACCGGATGATCCTGCCGATCGGGTCGGGGGAGATCCCCAGGACGACGTAGCCGGCCGCGGTCAGGGAGGCGAGGCTGTCCCGGAAGTCGCAGGCCTGCGTGGTGCAGCCGGGCGTGGACGCGGCCGGGTAGAAGTAGACGATCGTGTGCTTGCCCGCGCTGTCGCGCAGCGAGACGGGCCGGCCCTCCTGGTCCTGGAGGGTGAACGCGGGCGCCGTGTCGCCGGGCTGGAGGCGGTGCTGGGTCGTGTCGGTCATGGGCCCCAGCCTACGGTGGGCCCGGACGGGGAGCGGGGACGACGAAGGCCCCGTCTCCGTGGAGACGGGGCCTTCGCTCCGGTGGGTGCACCCCCCGGGACTCGAACCCGGAACCTGCTGATTAAGAGTCAGATGCTCTACCGGTTGAGCTAGAGGTGCAGATGCCGCACCGCCTCTCGGATCTCTCCGGTGCGCCGTGCAACGAGGTGAAACCCTACCAGGGGTTTCAGACGCCGTGCAAATCGGGGGGCGTGACGTCCGTCGCGTCCGTCTCCGGGGTCGCGTAGAGGCGGTCCAGCTCGTCCATGAAGGCGGTCATGAAGGCGTGGAAGTCGGTGGCGTCCTCGGCCTGGTCGAGCTCCGCGGTGCCGTCCTCCGTGAGGTCGCCCACCGGCACCCGCGTGTGCTCCGGGACGTCGAACCACGTCCGGAAGCCCGTGACGGTCTCCACCTGATAGCCGCTGCCCGTGTCCGCCACGGTGGCCACGTTGGCCAGCCCCACCTCGACGACGTCGGCGCGGTCCGCGGAGGCCTCGGTCACCGGGCCGTGCGGATCGTCCTCGGCCACGCCCGGCGCGCGGCGGTCGTGGTCGTCCGGGGTGGAGGTGGGGTCGAACGGGCACAGCAGCATCTCGAGCGGCTGGTGGCGGTAGCCGATCACGAGGGGAAAGGAAGAGCCCGAGGGCTGGCCGTAGACGACGTTGTAGTCGCCGTGGTTGAACACGCGCGCATCGAAGACGCGGCGCAGCCGTCTGTGCAGGGTGGGCGTGTCCATGGCCCCAACGTACGCGGACCCGTCCGCACGTGTCATGCCGCGGCACCCGTCACACGGGGACGTCGCGTCGGCCCGGTGGCGCCGTGCTCACTAGACTCCGCGGCATGGACTCCGCCGCGTCGACTCCCAGCACCCCGTCCGCCGCTCCCGACATCAAGCCGCGCTCGCGCGACGTCACCGACGGGATGGAGCGCACCGCCGCCCGCGGCATGCTCCGCGCGGTCGGCATGGGGGACGAGGACTTCGGCAAGCCGCAGATCGGCATCGCCTCGTCCTGGAACGAGATCACCCCCTGCAACCTCTCCCTGGACCGCCTCGCCCAGGCCTCGAAGGACGGCGTCCACGCCGCCGGCGGATATCCGCTGGAGTTCGGCACGGTCTCCGTCTCGGACGGCATCTCCATGGGCCACGAGGGCATGCACTTCTCCCTCGTCTCCCGCGAGGTGATCGCCGACTCGGTGGAGACCGTGATGATGGCCGAGCGCCTGGACGGCTCCGTCCTGCTCGCCGGCTGCGACAAGTCGCTCCCGGGCATGCTCATGGCCGCCGCCCGCCTGGACCTGGCCTCCGTGTTCGTCTACGCCGGCTCGATCATGCCGGGCGTGGCCCGCCTGACCGACGGCACCGAGAGGCAGGTGACCATCATCGACGCCTTCGAGGCGGTCGGCGCCTGCGCCCGCGGTCTCATGTCCGAGGAGGACCTGCTCCGCATCGAGAAGTCCATCGCCCCGGGCGAGGGCGCCTGCGGCGGCATGTACACCGCCAACACCATGGCCTCCATCGGTGAGGCCCTCGGCATGTCCCTGCCCGGTTCCGCCGCCGCCCCCTCCGCGGACCGCCGCCGCGACGCCTTCGCGCGCCGCTCCGGCGAGGCCGTGGTGAACATGCTCCGCCAGGGCATCACGGCCCGGGACATCATGACCAAGCCCGCGTTCGAGAACGCGATCGCCGTGACCATGGCGTTCGGCGGCTCCACCAACGCCGTGCTGCACCTGCTCGCCATCGCCCGGGAGGCGGGCGTGGACCTGCAGCTGTCCGACTTCAACCGCATCGCCGACCGCACTCCGCACATCGCCGACCTCAAGCCGTTCGGCCAGTACGTCATGACGGACGTGGACCGCATCGGCGGCGTCCCGGTGGTCATGAAGGCCCTGCTGGACGAGGGCCTGCTGCACGGGGACACCCTCACCGTCACCGGCAAGACGCTCGCCGAGAACCTGGCCGCGCTCGATCCGGACCCGGTGGACGGCAAGGTCATCCGCACCATGGACGACGCGATGCACCCCAACGGCGGCATCGCGATCCTCCACGGCTCGCTGGCCCCGGAGGGCGCCGTCGTGAAGTCCGCCGGCTTCGATGCGGACGTCTTCGAGGGCACCGCGCGCGTCTTCGACCGGGAGCGCGCCGCCATGGACGCCCTCGAGGACGGGACCATCGCCGCCGGCGACGTCGTGGTCATCCGCTATGAGGGCCCGAAGGGCGGCCCGGGCATGCGCGAGATGCTCGCGATCACCGGCGCCATCAAGGGCGCGGGCCTGGGCAAGGACGTCCTGCTGATCACCGACGGGCGCTTCTCCGGCGGCACCACCGGCCTGTGCATCGGCCACATCGCTCCCGAGGCCGCCGAGGGAGGGCCGATCGGCCTGGTGCAGGACGGCGACCGCATCCGCGTGGACATCGCCGGACGCACCATGGACCTGCTCGTGGACGAGGCCGAGCTCGCCGCCCGCCGCGAGTCCTGGGAGCCGGTGGAGCCGAAGTTCACCACGGGCGTGCTGGGCAAGTACGCCAAGCTGGTGCACTCCGCCGCCGAGGGCGCCTACCTGGGCTGAGGCCCGGTCGGCCCGCACGCCGAGACGAGCAGAGGATGAGCATGCACGAGACCGACGCCCGGGTCGGGGGACCCGCGCCTCGTCCCGGGCGGGAGGCGCGCTGATGGAGGTCGTCATCCTGCCCGACGCCGCCGCCCTGCCCGCCACCGAGCTCAC
>NZ_KV825401.1:0-4192 GCF_001816085.1 Micrococcus sp. HMSC31B01 | reverse complement strand
CCGGCTGGGGGTGCGCCAGGCGCGCACCGTCGTCGACCGGGCACTCGAGGGCCTGGGGGACACCGCGGCGCGCGGGCCGCACGCGCTGCGCCACACGGCCGCGACCCACCTCCTCGACGGCGGCGCCGACCTGCGCAGCGTGCAGGAGCTGCTGGGGCATGCGTCCCTGCGCACCACGCAGGTCTACACACACGTCTCGATCGATCGCCTCCGCGAGGGCTACCGGCAGGCCCACCCACGCGCCTGACGCCTCCCCGGAGCACCCCCGGCCCGTCCCCTGCGCCGCCACGACACGCAGGGCGCCGCGCCGCCTCGTTGCCGGCCCAGCATCCCTGGTGCACAATGGCCCCAGGATCCACCGGAGCCGCGACGTGGTCGTAGGGGAAGACGCACCGCATCGCACCCTCGGAGGCATCCATGACCAGCACCCATACCCGCGGCGTGGTCCACATCCTCTCCGCCCCCACCGCCCTCTGCCCCCACGTGGAGTGGGCGCTGAGCTCCGTGCTCGGCCCCGCGACCTCGGTGGAGTGGGAGGGTCAGCCGGTCGCGCCCGGCCAGCACCGCGCCGAGGTGCACTGGACGGCGCCCGCCGGCACCGGCGCGCGTCTGGCCTCCGCCCTGCGTGGCTGGCCGCACCTGCGCTTCGAGATCACGGAGGAGCCGTCCGCCGGGGTCGACGGCTCGCGCTGGTCCCACACCCCGGACCTCGGCATCTTCCACGCCACCACGGACGTCTCCGGCAACATCATGGTCTCCGAGGACCGCATCCGGTACGCCTACGAGGCCGGTGCGGGCGACCCCAGCGTGCTGATGCACGAACTCTCCCTCGCGCTCGGCGAGGCCTGGGACGATGAGCTCGAGCCGTTCCGGCTGGCCGCCGCCCACGCCAACGTGCGCTGGCTGCACCGCGCTGTCTGAGCCTTCGCCCGGCCGGCGGCGCTCCGGCTCAGACGCTGCGGAACACGGCCACCGCGTTGTGGCCGCCGAACCCGAACGAGTTCTTCACGGCCACGCGCGGCCCCTCGGGCAGGCGGGCGGGGGAGCCGGTGACCACGTTCAGCGGGATCTCCGGGTCCTGGTGGTCCAGGTTGATGGTCACGGGCGCCTGGCCGTGGTGCACGGCGAGCACGGACAGGATCGACTCGATCGCGCCTGAGGCGCCCAGCAGGTGGCCGGTCTGGGACTTCGTGGCCGAGACCTGCACCTGGTCCAGGTGGTCGCCGAACACGGCCCGCATGGCCAGGTACTCCGGGGCGTCGCCCTTGGGTGTGGACGTCGCGTGGGCGTTCACGTGGCACACGTCCTCGGGGGTGATGTCGGCCGACCTCAGGGCGGCGCGCATCGCACGGGTCGCGCCCAGGCCCTCGGGCTCGGGCGCGGTGATGTGGTGGGAGTCGGAGCTGACGCCCGCGCCGGCCAGCTCGGCGTACACGCGCGCGCCGCGGGCCTTCGCGTGCTCCTCCGACTCGATCACCATGACGCCGGCGCCCTCACCGAGGACGAAGCCGTCGCGGTCCACGTCGTAGGGGCGGGACGCGGCCTGTGGGTCGTCGTTGCGCTTGGACAGCGCCTGCATCGCGGCGAACGCGGCCATCGGCAGCGGGTGCACGGCGGCCTCGGCGGCGCCGCAGATCACGACGTCGGCCTGGCCGGAGCGGACGAGCAGCAGCGCGGTCTCGAGCGCCTCGGTGCCGGCGGCGCACGCGGACACCACGGTGCGGGCGCCGGCACGGGCGCCGAACTCGAGGGAGAGCGCGCCGGCGGCGCCGTTGGGCATGAGCATCGGGACGGTCATGGGCAGCACGCGGCGCGGGCCGCGCTCGCGCAGGGTGTCCCAGCCGTCCAGGAGGGTCCACACGCCGCCGATGCCGGTGCCGAAGGCCACCGCGAGCCGGTCGCCGTCGACCTCCGCGCCCTCGAGGCCGGCGTCCTTCCAGGCCTCGCGCGCGGCGACGGTCGCCATCTGGGTGGCCGGGTCCTGGCGTTTCTGCTCCACCTTGGAGAGGACCTCGGAGGTGGGCACGGCCAGCTCGGCCGCGAAGGTGACGGGCAGCTCGTACTTCTCCACCCAGTCGTGTTCCATGGTGCGCGCACCGGAGACGCCCTGCAGGGCGTGGGACCAGAAGGTGGGCACGTCGCCGCCGATGGGCGTGGTGGCGCCGAGGCCGGTGATCACTGCGGTGCGGGTCATGGGTCTGCTGCCTCTGGGTCTCGAGTGGGGATCGGGCGGAGGGGTGTCGTCGGCACGATGCGCGGCGCTCGCCGGGGTACCGGAAGTCGAGGGTGTCGGGGGCCGGGGGCGCTCACGCGCCCCCGGCGCTCACCGAGGGGACGGGGCGGGCCGGGACCGCCGCCGTCGTGGGCCGATCAGGCCTGGGCGCCGTCGATGAAGTCGACGGCGTCCTGGACGGTCTTGAGGTTCTTGACCTCCTCGTCCGGGATCTTCACGCCGAACTTGTCCTCGGCGTTGACCACGATGGTCATCATCGAGATCGAGTCGATGTCCAGATCGTCCGTGAAGGACTTCTCCGGCTGCACCTCGGCGGTGTCGAGGCCGGTCTCCTCGTTCACGATCTCGGCGAGGCCGGCGAGGATCTCTTCCTTGGAAGCCATGGGGCGTCTCCTTCGGTAGGGGTGTGGGGTGTACGTGGACAGTGAATCAGACGGCGCCGCCTCAGGGGAGACGGACCACCTGGGCTCCGTAGACCAGCCCGGCGCCGAAACCGATCTGCAGGGCCAGGCCGCCGGAGAGCTCGGGGTTCTCCTCCAGCAGACGGTGCATGGCCAGCGGGATGGACGCGGCCGACGTGTTGCCGGCGTCCGCGATGTCCCGGGCCACGACGACGGACTCCGGCAGCTTCAGCTGCTTGGCGAACTCGTCGATGATCCGCATGTTGGCCTGGTGCGGGATGAACGCGGCGAGGTCCTCGGGCTCCACGCCCGCGGCGTCGAGGGCCTCGCGGGCCACCTTCGCCATCGACCACACGGCCCAGCGGAAGACGGAGGGCCCGTCCTGGCGCAGCGTGGGCCAGAGCATCCCCTCCGCGCCGGTGATCGCCGAGGCGTCGCCCGTGGTGCGGGCGTGCTCCACGGCGTCGCGCAGCTCCAGCTGCGAGTGCGTCATGGAGATCGTGGACCAGCGCTCCCCGTCCGAGCCCCACACCGAGGGGGAGATGCCCGGCTCGTCCGAGGCCGACACGATCACGGCGCCCGCGCCGTCGCCCAGGAGGAAGGAGATGGAGCGGTCCGTGGGATCCACGACGTCGGAGAGGCGCTCGACGCCGACCACGAGCACGTGCCGCGCGGTGCCGGAACGCACGAGCGCGTCGGCCTGGGCCACGCCGTAGCAGTAGCCGGCGCACGCGGCGGAGACGTCGTAGGCGGGCGCCGGGGTGGCCCCGATCTCGTGCGCCACGAGGGCCGCGGCCGAGGGGGTGGCGTGCGGGAAGGTGACGGTCGAGACGATCACGGCGTCCAGGTCCGAGCCCTGCAGGCCGGCCCGCTCGAGGGCCTCCCGGGCGGCGCCCACGGCCATGACGGGCACGGTCTCCTCCGCCGTGGCGCGCTGGCGCGTGACGATGCCGGTGCGCTGGCGGATCCACTCGTCCGACGAGTCGATGGGGCCGATGAGGTCCTCGTTGGGGACCAAATTCGCCGGGCGGTAGGCGCCCACGGCCACGATGCGGCTGGCCGCGGGGCGCTCGTGCTGCTTCAGGGTGACGGTCATGGTGCTTCTCTCTGCCGGGCGGTGCGCGGGGTTCAGGCCGAGTGCTCGGCCAGGAACGCCCGCGCGGCGTCCAGGTCCTCGGGGGTCTTCACGGCGAGCTGCGCGGTGCCCTTGAGACCGCGCTTGGCCAGTCCGGTCAGTGTGCCACCGGGCAGCAGCTCCAGGACGCCCGTGACCTGCCGCGTGGCCATGGTCGCCATGCACAGGTCCCAGCGGACCGGGCGGGTGACCTGGTCCACGATCCGGGCGAGCACGTCCGTGCCGGACTCGACGGCCTCGCCGTCCCGGTTGGACAGCAGGGGCAGGCGCGGGTCCGAGGGGGAGAGGCCGGCGACGTGGGCCGCGAGGTCGTCCACGGCGGGGCGCATGTGCTCCGTGTGGAACGCGCCGGCCACCTTGAGCGGGATCACGCGGGCGCGGGCGGGGGCGGACTCGGCGAGCGCGCCGAGGGCCTCCGCGGTG
>NZ_KV825400.1:0-917 GCF_001816085.1 Micrococcus sp. HMSC31B01 | reverse complement strand
TCGTCGCCGGGGCGGCCGCTCCCGCACGCGGCGCCGCAACGGCGAGGTCGTGGACGGCTGACCCTCCCTTCCGGGCCCCCGGGAGTCTTCTGCACGAATGACCCTTCCGACCGCCGTGCAGGCGGCCGGAAGGGTCATTCGCGCAACGGATCCTCCGCCGTCGCCCGGGCCGTCCGGGCTCAGCCGCGGATGATCGCCGTGCCGGTGCCCTGCCGCTCGATCTCGGCGAGCACCTCCGCGCCCGTGGTGTGCTCGCCGATCGGATTGGGCTTGCCGGTGCCGTGGTAGTCGGACGAGCCGGTGACGAACAGTCCGTGCCGGTCCGCGAATGCGCGCAGCCAGGTGCGCTCCTCCGCCGGGTTGTCCCGGTGCTCGACCTCGACCCCCGCCAGTCCGGCCTCGGCCATCTGCTCGAACACCTCGTCGCCCACCACGCGGCCCCGCATGCGCGCCCGGGGATGCGCGAACACCGGCACCCCGCCGGCGGCCCGGATGAGCGCGACCGCCTCGGCCGGGTCCGGGGCGAAGTGCGGCACGTAGTACTTGGACCGGCCGGCGAGGATCTCCCGGAACGCCGCGGAGCGGTCCGGGACGGCCCCGATCGTCACGAGGGCGTCGGCCAGGTGGGGCCGGCCGATCGTCGCGTTCTCCGCCGCGTGCTCCTGGACCAGCTCCCACGTGATCGGGAAGTCCGCGCCCAGGCGCCGCACCATCTCCTGCGCCCGGATCAGCCGCGCGTCGCGGGCCAGGCCGACCTCCCGCAGCAGGGCGGGGTCCTCGGGGTCGTGCAGGTAGCTGAGCACGTGCACGCTCACGCCGTCGGCGGAGGTGCAGGACATCTCCATGCCGGGCACGAGCGTCAGCCCGGTCTCCCGCGCGGCGTGGGCGGCCTCGGCCCAGCCGGCGGTCGTGTCGTG
>NZ_KV825399.1:0-3179 GCF_001816085.1 Micrococcus sp. HMSC31B01 | reverse complement strand
CTCGGGGGCGGTGGGGGTGGACTGGGGGGCGGCACCGGCCGCGGCGTCGTCGGCCGTCTCGGTGGCGGCGACGGGCCACCAGCGCTCCATGGCCGAGCGCAGGGCCACGTGCTCCTCGTGCAAGCCGAACTCCTCGCCGCGGGCGAGCAGCGCGTACTCCACGCGGGTGCGGCCGGCCTCGTCGGTGCGGGCGCGGACCCACACGCGGCGGCGGCGGACGAACAGGCTGATGACCAGCCCGAGCAGGGCGGTGCCGGCGAACACGCCGACGCCCCACTTGCCCGGGTCGTAGTGGATGTCCAGGCCGACGTAGCGGCGGACGCCGTCGAAGCTGATGGAGCCCTTGCCCTCGGGCAGCTCGTACGTCTGGCCCGGGCTGAGCACGATGCCGCCGTTCTCGTTGGTGCGGCTGTTGAGCTCGGTGAGGGATGCGGTGTCCAGCACGTACACGTTCTGCGGGCGGCCGGTGTCCAGGCCGAGGTCCCCGTAGTACGAGTTCAGCTGCAGCTCCGGGTTGAGCAGCTCGGGGTCCGCGGAGAACGCGGCGCCTTCCTCGTCCTCCACCGCCGAGGGCAGGAAGAAGCCGACGAAGCCCAGCTGGTCCGGCCGCGCGTCGGGGACCTTGATGGTGGCCTGCGAGCCGTAGTTCTGGTCGAACACGCGGGTGACCACGGGGCCCTGGAAGGCCACGTCCCCGGCGCCGTCGCGGATGGTCACCACGGGCGCGTAGCCGTTGCCCACGAGGTAGACGCGCACGCCGTCGATGTCCAGCGGCTGGTTGACCTTGAGGATCTGGCGCTGGAGCTCGCCGCCGGAGCCCTCGCGGACGTCCATGACGGCGGTGTAGTCCAGCGGCTGGCCGTAGTGGGTCTCGGACTCGCGGTCGAACACGGCGTCGAAGGAGTCGAGGGTGAGGGAGAACGGCTGGAGGTCGTCCGCGCTGAAGTAGGTGCCGGGGGTGAAGGAGTCGTAGGCCACGAGGTTGTTGGCGAAGCCCTCGCCCTCCACGATGATCTTCTGCCCGCCGTACTTGGTCATGCCGCCGTAGGCCATGAACACGAGCACGCCGATCAGCGAGACGTGGAACAGGATGTTGCCGATCTCGCGCAGGTATCCGCGCTCGGCGCCCACGGACGCGCCGCCGGCCTCGGGGCGGTGCTCCACGCGGTAGCGGCGCTTGCGCAGCCACGCCTGGGCTCTGGCCACGGCCTCCTCGGGGCTCGGGCCGCCCTCCTCGAGGACGACGACGCCGGAGGCCGGCAGGCGCGTCAGGTTGCGGGGGGTGCGGGCCGGGGGCTGGCGCAGGGCCTTGGCGTGCTGGATGGCGCGCGGCCACACGCAGCCCACGAGGGAGACGAACAGCAGCAGGTAGATGGCCGAGAACCAGACGGAGTTGTAGACGTCGAAGAACTGCAGGGCGTCCAGGACGGGGCCCCACACGGGGTTGTCCTCGATCCACTGGTCCACGATCTCGGGGCCGGCACGGCGCTGGGGCACGAGGGAGCCGGGCACGGCGGCGACGGCGAGCAGGAGCAGCAGCATGAGCGCGGTGCTCATGCTGGTCAGCTGGGTCCAGATCCAGCGCAGGGTGCCGGTGAGGCCCAGCTGAGGGAGGGCGACGTCCTCCGAGCGGGCGCGGTCGGCCTTCGAGCTCACAGGGGCATCCTCCATTCGTTGGCGAACCAGAACTGCAGCTGCGTGGTCCAGTGCGTCCACACGCCGGTGACCATGAGCAGGCCGAGCAGCACCAGCAGGGCGCCGCCGAGCCGCATGATCAGCACGCGGTGCCGCGTGAAGAACCCGACCGCCCGCATGCCGCGCTCCATGCCGACGGCGATGAGCACGAACGGCACGCCGAGGCCCAGGCAGTACAGGAACGCCAGGAGCGCCCCGCGCCCGAGCGAGCCGGAGCCCGCAGTGGACATGGCGAGCACGGCCGCCATGGTCGGGCCGATGCACGGGGCCCACCCGAGGCCGAAGGTCATGCCGAGCAGCGGCGCCCCGGCCAGGCCGGCGGCGGGCTTGAGGTGGAGGCGGCGCTCCTGCTGGAGACGTCCGCCACCGCCCATGAACACCAGACCCATGAGCGCCACGAGCACGCCGAGCACGCGGGTGACCCACTGGCCGTCGCGCTGCAGCCACACCATGGCCTGCGTGAAGACCACGCTGATCGCCACGAACACCACGGCGAAGCCGAGCACGAACAGCACGGCGCCGAGCACGAGGCGGCCGCGGCGCCGGGTGGTGAGGACGTCACCGCCCAGGCCGGTGACGTAGCCGAGCCAGCCGGGCACGAGCGGCAGGACGCACGGCGAGAGGAAGGAGATGAGCCCGGCGAGCAGGGCGATCGGGGCCGCGAGCAGCAGTGAGCCGTCCAGCGCGATATCGGCGAAGGGATTGTTCTGCATGGACACGGCGGCCACTCAGGCCGCGGCCTCGTCCACCACGGTGGTCAGCAGCGCGCGCAGGGTGGACTCCTCCACGGCGCCGAGCACCCGCGCGGCCACGCGGCCCTCGACGTCCAGGACGAGGGTGGAGGGCACGGCCTGCGGGGGCACGTAGTCGGTCATGTTCAGGAGCACGTCCCCGCGGGCGTCCTCGATGGACGGGTAGGGGATCTCGAAGGTGCGCTCGAAGGCCTGCGCGGTGGTGACGGTGTCCCGGACGTTCACGCCGAGGAACCGCACCCCCTGCGGGGCGAACTGCTCGTGCAGGGAGACGAGGTGGGGGGCCTCGACGCGGCACGGCGCGCAGGCGGCGTACCAGAAGTTCAGCAGGGCGGGGGTGCCGCGCAGGCTCGCGCCGGTCACGGGGGTGCCGTCGAAGAGCTCGGCGGCGAACTCCACGGGGGCGCCGCGCTCGGCGGGGGCGATCTCCAGGACGGAGCCGTCGCCGGCGACGTAGTTCTTGCCGTCCGCGTTGCCCGCCTGCCGCGCGAGCGAGTCGTCACCGCCCGAGCAGGCCGCGAGCGCCGGCGCCAGGCTGGCGAGGGCGAGGCCGGTCAGCAGGGTGCGGCGGGACGGACGGGGCGGGGTGTGCATGGCGTGACTGCCCTCCAGGGGATGCGCGGCGCTGGATTCCGGGGACCTGGGGAGTCTACTGTCCGCCCCGCATTCTGACTGAACCCTGGACGTCACACCCCCACCCCGTGGGAGGCCGCGGCCGGCGTCGTCGACGCC
>NZ_KV825398.1:0-1019 GCF_001816085.1 Micrococcus sp. HMSC31B01 | reverse complement strand
CCCGAGGACCGGCCGGTGGGCACCACCCTGCGCCCGCGCCGGGCGGGCTACGCCCTCGCGTTGGCGCCCGTGGGCGCGGCCGGCGTCGTGGCGCACGTCATGGTGGGCTTCCTGGCCTGACAGGTCGGGCCCGCTCGGTAGGATGTCCCGCATGGATACCCTTCTTGCGCTCGAGATCTTCTTCCTGGCCCTCGTGGTCCTGGCCGGCCTGGGCATGGCCGCCGTCGCCGCGGTCGTCATCAGCGGCCTCTTCAAGGGCCAGCGCTGAGGACGCGCGGCCCGCTGTCGGGCCGCGCCGTGATCTGCCATGGCGACTGAACTCCCCTATGACCTCACCCCCGAGCTCGCGCCCCTGTCCTGGCTCATCGGCAGCTGGGAGGGCCAGGGTCGCCTCGGCGACGGCTCCGCCGGCACCGAGATCTTCTACCAGCGGGTGGACTTCACCGAGCACGGTCTGCCGTTCGTCGAGTACCGCGCGGAGTCGTGGCTGTGCGAGGCGGACGGCACGTTGCTGCGTCCGCTGACCGTGGAGTCCGGCTTCTGGCAGGTGGACCGGGCGCGGCGCGACGGCGACGTCGGCCCCGGCATGCGCCCGGCGGACATCGTCCCCGCGTTCCGCTCCGCCGAGGACGTCGAGCGGCTGCGCGCCGGCGACGAGGGCTTCGGCCTGACCGCCACCATCACGCATCCGGGCTCGCTGTCCGAGCTGTACTACGGCCGCATCAAGGGCCCGCAGCTGCAGCTGGCCACGGACGCGGTCCTGAGTGGCTCCGCCGCCGGCCCGTACCACCGGGCCACCCGCATGGCCGGTCTCGTGAACGGGCAGCTGTTCTGGCGCTGGGACGTCGCGGACGCCGCGGGCGCCGAGCTCGAGGCGCACGCCTCCGCCATCCTGGACCGCATGCCGAGCGCGGCCGAGGGTCGGCTCGCCCCGGGGGCCGAGCGTCCTCGCGGGGCTCGCGGGGAGCAGTCGTGACAGCCTCCCGCAGCCCGCTGTTGGACCTGGCCGTGGCCGAGCC
>NZ_KV825397.1:0-2450 GCF_001816085.1 Micrococcus sp. HMSC31B01 | reverse complement strand
GGCCGCGGCCGTGGGCGGCGGCGTGCTCGTGGCCCGCAGCCGGAAGCGCACGCAGGGCGGCGCGGTCGAACGGGGCCGCACGGAGGAGGTCCGCCGCGACCCCCTCGACGAGCTCAGCGTGGAGCAGCTGCGCACTCAGGCGGGCTCCAAGCTCGTGGCGGCGGACGACGCCATCCGTTCCTCGGAGCAGGAGCTGGGCTTCGCTGAGGCGTCCTACGGGGAGAAGTCCGTGGCGACGTTCCGCGAGGACATCGACCAGGCCAAGGAGCACATGCGGGCCTCGTTCCAGCTTCAGCACCAGCTCGACGACGAGATCCCGGACACCGAGGCCGAGCAGCGCGCCTGGCTCAAGGAGATCATCCAGCGCAGCGAGGCCGTGGGCGCGGCCCTCGCGGCGCACAAGGAGGAGTTCGACTCCCTGCGCGACCTCGAGAACCAGGTGCCCGAGGCCCTCGAGCGCGTCGATGCCCGCCTGCCCGAGGCGCGGTCCCGGGTGCAGGAGTCCGAGTCGGCGATCGCCGCGCTGCACGGCCAGTACGCGGAGTCCGCCCTCGCCGAGGTCGCGGACAACGCGGCGCAGGCCCGGGAGCGGCTGGAGTTCGTGGAGACCGCCGTCGCGAAGTCGCGGAGCGCGTGGGACGCCCAGGACCGCTCCACGGCGGCGCTGGCCGTGCGTGCCGCCGAGGAGGCGCTCAGCCAGGTGGACACGCTCACGGAGGCGGTGGGCAAGGCCGAGGGGTCCCTGCGGGCCATGCTGGGCAACCTGCAGACGGGCCTCGCCCAGTCCGAGCAGGACGTCGCCGAGGCCGAGGCGCTCGTGGCCAACGGGTCGAACCCCGAGCTGGCCGGCCCGGTGGCGGGGATGAAGAACGCCGTGAACGCGGTGCGCCGAGCCCTCGCGGCCGGCCGCCCGGACCCCCTGGAGCTGCTGCACCAGCTCGAGGCCGCGCACCGCCAGCTCAACACCCCGCTGGCCGGCGTCCGCGACGCTCGGGAGCAGGCGCGCCAGGCCTCCCAGGTGCTCACCTCCACGATCGCCCAGGCCCAGGCGCAGATCGACGGCACGGCCGACTTCATCGGCGCCCGGCGCGGTGCGGTGGGCTCGGAGGCCCGGACCCGGCTCGCGGAGGCCGACCACACGCTGCGTTCGGCGATCAGCCTCGGCCGCACCGACCCCGTGGCCGCCCTCCAGCAGGCGCAGCGCGCCTCCCAGCTGGCCGAGCGCGCGAGCGAGCTGGCCCGCGCGGACGTCGAGGGCTTCGGCTACGGCCCCGGCATGGTGGGCGGCATGTACGGTGCACGCCCGCGCGCCGGAGTGGGCGGCAGCTTCGGCGGCGGCCTCGGCGGCGCACTGCTCGGCGGCATCCTGATGAACTCGATCCTGAACAGCGGCAGCTGGGGCGGCGGTGGCTTCGGCGGGTTCGACGGCGGCGGCCTCGGCGGCGGCGACTTCGGCGGGTTCGGCGACATCTCCGGCGGCGGCTTCTGACCGCCGCCCCATGAACTCCGGCGCCCCGGGCGCCGGCCCGGCCCGCACGCGCGGGACGGGGTGGACGCAGGCCGACGGTCTGCGCTGACGTGAAAGACCGACGAAAGGCAGACACCATGGTCAAGCAGTCCATCTTCGGCCGCATCAGCACGCTGGCGAAGGCCAACATCAACGCGATGCTGGACAAGGCCGAGGACCCCCAGAAGATGCTGGACCAGATGGTCCGCGACTACACGAACAACATCGCGGAGGCCGAGGCCGCCGTCGCCCAGACGATCGGCAACCTGCGGATGATCGAGGACGACTACCGCGAGGACCAGGACGCGTCCCGCAGCTGGGGCCAGAAGGCGCTGGCCGCCTCCCAGAAGGCCGACGACTTCCGCACCAAGGGCGACACCGCCTCGGCGGACAAGTTCGACAACCTCGCCAAGGTGGCCATCGAGCGCCAGATGGACTTCGAGCGCCAGGCGAAGTCCGCGGAGCCGACCATCGCCTCGCAGCGCGAGATCGTGGAGCGCCTGAAGACCGGTCTGGACCAGATGAAGGTCAAGCGTCAGCAGCTGGTCGCCAAGCGCGACGAGCTGACCGCCCGCGCCAAGTCCGCCCACGCCCAGTCCGCGGTGGCCGACGCCGTGAAGTCGATCGACCTGCTGGACCCGACCTCCGAGGTCTCCCGCTTCGAAGAGAAGGTCCGTCGCGAGGAGGCCCGCGTGCGCGGCCAGCAGGAGATCGCCGCCTCCTCCCTCGACGCCCAGTTCGAGTCCCTCGAGGACCTCGGCGAGAAGACCGAGGTGGAGGCCCGCCTCGCCGCCCTCAAGGCCGGCGGCGCCGGCCAGGCCGCCCTCACCTCGGGCGACGTCGACGCCGATGAGACCCTGACCCTCGACTACGCGGCCGAGGGGACCGCCGAGGAGACCGGCACCGCGCGCGGCTGACCCCGCCCCTCCCCACGGCCCGTCGC
>NZ_KV825396.1:1002-2617 GCF_001816085.1 Micrococcus sp. HMSC31B01 | reverse complement strand
CGGGGCGACGGCGACGGGCAAGTCCGCCCTCGCCGTCGCCCTGGCGCACGCGCTGGACGGCGAGGTGGTCAACGGGGACGCCCTGCAGTTCTACCGGGGGATGGACGTGGGCACGGCGAAGGTCACCCCGGCTGAACGCGAGGGCGTCCCGCACCATCTGCTGGACGTGCTCGACGTCGGCCAGGAGGCCTCGGTGGCGGCCTTCCAGTCCGCGGCCCGCGACCTGTTCGACCAGATCCGCGCGCGGGGACGGACCCCGATCCTCGTGGGCGGCTCCGGGCTGTACGTGCGGGCGGCGCTGGACGTGCTCGAGTTCCCGCCCACGGACCCGGCGCTGCGGGCCGAGCTGGAGGCGCGCGCGCAGCGGGAGGGCCTGGCCGGGCTGAGGGCCGAGCTGGCCGCCCTGGACCCGGTCTCGGCGGAGCGGCTGCAGGACGCCCGCCGCATCGTGCGCGCACTGGAGGTGTGCCGACTGACGGGCCGCCCGTTCTCCGCGTTCATGCCGGAGCGCACGTACGCCCCGGAGGTCGCCCCCGTGGTGCAGCTCGGCCTGCGCCTGGACCGGGCCGAGCTGCACCAGCGGATCGCGGCCCGGGTGGAGCGCATGCTGGCCGAGGGTCTGCTGGACGAGGTCCGCCACCTCGACGTCCCCGGGCCGGACGGGCTGCGGCAGGGACCGACCGCGTCCCGCGCGATCGGCTACGCCCAGATGCTCGCCGTCCTCGACGGCGAGCTCACCGAGGAGGAGGCGGCCGAGCAGACCGTCGTGGCCACGCGCCGGTTCGCCCGCCGCCAGGAGACCTGGTTCCGGGCCGACCCGCGCGTCGTCTGGCTCGACGCGCAGGGCGAGGACATCGTGGCGGAGGCGCTCGCCGTCGTCGCCGGGGACGCCACCTAGACTGGACCCATGACCGAGCAGCCCGCGGCGCCCGCCGCCCAGGACCCCCTCCACGCGAGCGCGCCGCGCGTGCCGTTCACGAAGGGCCATGGCACGGGCAACGACTTCGTGCTGATCGCCGACCCGGACGGCAACACGCAGCTCGACGCCCAGCGCGTCGCACGGCTGGCTGACCGGCACCGGGGGATCGGCGCCGACGGCGTCATCCGCGCCGTGCGCTCGGCACGCCTGCCGGAGGGTGAGGCGCTGCTCGCCGAGCACCCCGAGGCCGAGTGGTTCATGGACTACCGCAACGGCGACGGCTCGATCGCCGAGATGTGCGGCAACGGGGTGCGCGTCTTCGTGCACTTCCTGGTCGAGAAGGGCCTCGTGGACCTGGCCCCCGGCCGGGCGATCACCATCGGCACGCGCGCCGGCGTGAAGGCCGTGACCCGGCTCGAGCACGGCTACGCGATCGACATGGGCCCCTGGTCGTACCTCGACCCCGAGCTGGCGGAGGAGGCGGCGTCGGACTCGATGGTCCTCGCCCACGGCCTCACCGATCCGCGTCCGGCGCTGAGCATCTCGATGGGCAACCCCCACACCGTGGTCCCGCTGGCCTCCTTCGCCGACCTGCAGGGGCTGGACCTGGGCCGCGCCCCCGAGGTGGACCCCGCCCCGCCGCACGGGACGAACGTCGAGTTCGTGGCCGCGCACGAGCCGCTCGTGCGCGAGAGC
>NZ_KV825396.1:0-982 GCF_001816085.1 Micrococcus sp. HMSC31B01 | reverse complement strand
AGGAGCCGCTCGTGCGCGAGAGCGTCGGCCGCGTGCGGATGCGCGTGCACGAGCGCGGGGTGGGCGAGACCCAGTCCTGCGGGACGGGCGCGTGCGCGGCGGCGGTGGCGATGCGCGCATGGTCGGGCGACCAGGGCTCGGACTCGTGGCTCGTCGAGGTGCCCGGCGGCGTGCTGGCCGTGGATGTCGTGCCGGGCCCGGAGGGGGCCGAGCACGTGGTCCTCTCGGGGCCGGCCGAGCTCGTCTTCGACGGCGAACTCACCGCCTGACCGCTGTCGTTCGGGAAACGGCGGGCCACGAACCGCTGTCGTTCGGGAAACGGCGCCTCAGCGCGCCCGCACCACCCGCAGGATCCGGAAGCCCTTGACGCTGTCCGCCCGCTCCGCGGTGAACCGGCCGGGCGCGCGCTCCTCGAGCATCCGGCCGATCCACGGCAGCAGCGAGTCCGCCCCGAGGTTCTTCTGCACCACCAGCCAGGCCTCGCCGCCGGGGGCCAGGCGTGGCAGCCACCGCTCCAGCAGGGCGTGCAGTGCCGGCTTGCCGATCCGGATGGGCGGGTTGGACCAGATGAGGTCGAACTCCGCGTCCTCGGGGACGTCCTCCGGCCGCAGTGCCACGACGTTGTCGAGGCCCAGTGCCGCGGCGTTGTCGCGGGTCAGCTGCAGGGAGCGGTCGTTGACCTCGACGGCGGTCACCTCCGCCTCGGGCGACCGCAGCGCCAGCGTGAGGGCGATCGGTCCCCAGCCCGCGCCGACGTCGAGGAACCGGCCCGTCGCCGGCGGCGCGGGCACGGCCGAGAACAGGGCCGCGGTGCCCTTGTCCAGACCGTCCGGGGAGAAGATCCCGTTGGCCGTCTGGACCTCGACGTCGCGGCCGGCCAGGCGGGTCCGCAGGGTGCGGCGCCGCTCGGGCGCGGAGGGGTCGGCGTCGAAGTAGTGGGATGCGGAGCTCACGGCGACCATGACACCCACCGACCCGGCGG
>NZ_KV825395.1:0-1548 GCF_001816085.1 Micrococcus sp. HMSC31B01 | reverse complement strand
GGACTGGTCCGCGTCGGCCCACGACGGATCGTCCCTGGATCCGGGCCAGCCGGTCGCGGACGCCCCGGGCATCCTCCTCGTGGAGACCGCCCTCGGCGCCCGCACCGGCACGGGGACGGGCATGGTGCTCTCCCCGGACGGGCTGGCGGTGACCAACTACCACGTGGTCGAGGACTCCTCGGAGGTGCACGTGGTGGTCGCGGACACCGGCGCGCGGCACACGGCCACGGTGCTCGGGCGCGATGCCGAGCACGACATCGCGGTGCTCGACGTCGAGGGCGTCTCAGACCTGCCGGTGGCCAGCGTCTCGCTGGACCCGGTGCGGCGCGGGGAGACGGTGGCCGCCGTCGGCAACGGCGGGGGCCAGGGCCACCTGACGGCCGTGCGCGGCACCGTGCTCGGCACGGACCGCTCGATCATGGCCGCGGCCGAGGGCACCGATCAGTACGCGCGCCTGTCCGGCCTGATCCAGACGGACGCGGACGTCGTGCCCGGCTACTCCGGCGGCCCGGTGGTGGACGACGCCGGCCAGGTGGTCGGCGTGACCGTGGCGGCCAGCGATGGGACCACCGCAGACGAGGTGGACGGCTTCGCGATCCCGCTGGAGGTGGCCTTCGACGTGGTGGAGCAGGTCCTCTCGGGTGAGGAGACGGACACCGTGAGCATCGGCGCGGACGGCGCCCTGGGCATCATGGTCGGCGCGGATCCCGACGTCGGCGTCGTGGTCATGCAGGTGGACGCGGGCTCGGCGGCCGAGCAGATCGGCCTGGTCGAGGGCGATGTGATCCTCGAGATCGAGGGGCGGCCCGTCGGCGACGACGCCTCCCGGATGTCCCGCCTGGTCAACGACCACAACGTGGGGGACCGGATCATCGTCCAGTGGCGCACCGCCGACGGCGGGGTGCGCGAGGCCGAGGCGGTCCTGCAGCCGGCCCTCGTGAACTGACCGGCGCCCGCGCTCAGGCGAGCAGGTCCAGCGAGAGGGCCATCGCGGCCACGCCCAGCAGCACGCCGCCCAGCGCTGCGGCACGGCCCCCGGCCGCCCGGGCGGCGGGCAGCAGCGCGTCGAGGCTCACGGTCACCATCACGCCTGCCACGGCCGCGAAGACGGCGGCCACGAGCGCGGGCGTGAGGAACGGGGCCAGCAGCAGCCAGCCGATCAGCGCGCCCAGCGGCTCCGCGATCCCCGTGAACGCGGCCCACGCGAAGGCCTTGCGCCGCGACCCGGTGGCCTGCCGCACGGGCACGGCCACGGCCACGCCCTCGGGCACGTTGTGCACGGCCATCGCGACGGCCAGCGCGAGGCCCACCGAGGGATCCTGCAGGGTGCCGGCGAAGGTGACGAAGCCCTCCGGCAGATTGTGCAGGCCGATCGCCAGGGCCGTCACCGTGCCCAGGCGCAGCATCCTCCGCCGGTCCAGGCCGGCCGGGTCGTCGACGTCGCCCGGCATCTCCGAGACGGGGTCGGGGACGGCGCGCTCGAGCAGCACGTAGGCGCCTGCGCCGAGGGCCAGGGCGGCCACCGCGACGGCGGTCGCCGCGGGGCCG
>NZ_KV825394.1:0-7253 GCF_001816085.1 Micrococcus sp. HMSC31B01 | reverse complement strand
CCCCCCGGGTGCCCGACGCCGTCTCCCGGGTGCGCGCCGCCGGCCGTCGCGCCGTGGTGGCCGCCCACCTGCTGGCCCCCGGGTACTTCCACGACCGACTCGGCGAGGCCGGCGCGGACGCGGTCACCGACCCCCTGCTGCCGCATCCGCTGGTGGCGCGGATCGCCCTGGACCGGCTGCGGTCCGCCCTCGCTGAGGCCCCGAGGGGAGCCGCCGGAGGCCGCTGAGCCGTTCGTCACACGACCGGGGCCGGGCCGGGCACCGACCGCGGCCCGGCCCCGGGAACGTGACGAACCGCGTCGACGATCTTGGGGGCTGGCATGCCGGGTTCCTAGCGTGGCGGCCATGACCCAGGTGAACGAGACGTCGAGGCCGGCGCGCACTCCGCGCCGTCCCTCCGCCAAGCCGCACGGCCAGTGGAAGGTGGACGGGACCGCCCCCCTGAACCACAACGAGGAGTTCAAGCAGCAGGACGACGGCCTGAACGTCCGCGAGCGCATCGAGCAGGTCTACGCCCACGAGGGCTTCGACTCGATCCCCTCGGACGACCTGCACGGCCGCTTCCGCTGGTGGGGCCTGTACACCCAGCGCCGGCAGGGGATCGACGGCGGCAAGACCGCCACCCTGGAGCCCCACGAACTCGAGGACCGCTACTTCATGCTGCGCGTGCGCATCGACGGCGGTGACCTCACCACCGAGCAGCTGCGCGTGATCGGCGGGATCTCCACCGACTTCGGCCGTGACACCGCGGACATCACCGACCGGCAGAACGTCCAGCTGCACTGGATCCGCGTCGAGGACGTCCCCGAGATCTGGCGGCGCCTGGAGTCCGTGGGCCTGTCCACCACCGAGGCCTGCGGCGACGTGCCGCGCGTGATCCTCGGCTCACCGGTGGCCGGGATCGCCGCGGACGAGATCATCGACCCCACGCCCGTGATCCGGGAGATCGCGGACCGCTGGATCGGCGACCTCGAGGTCTCCAACCTGCCCCGCAAGTTCAAGACCGCCATCACCGGCCATCCCTCCCAGGACGTGGTCCACGAGATCAACGACATCTCCCTGATCGGCGTGGTGCACCCCGAGCTGGGCCCCGGCTACGACCTGTGGGTCGGTGGCGGCCTGTCCACGAAGGCCCGCCTGGCCGACCGGATCGGTGCGTTCGTCTCGGCCGAGCGCGCCCCCGAGGTGTGGCACGCCGTCGTGAGCATCTTCCGCGACTACGGCTACCGGCGCCTGCGCAACAAGGCCCGCATGAAGTACCTGCTCGAGGACTGGGGGCCGGCGAGGTTCCGCACCGTGCTGGAGGAGGAGTACCTCGGCTACGCCCTGCCCGACGGCCCCGCCCCGGCCCCGCCCACCCGCCCCGGCGACCACGTGGGGGTCCACGAGCAGAAGGACGGCCGCTTCTACATCGGTGCCGCCCCCGTCGTCGGCCGCTCCAGCGGCACCACCCTCACCGCCCTCGCGGACCTGCTCGAGGCCCACGGCTCCACGCGGCTGCGGACCACCCCCCACCAGAAGATCGTGGTGCTGGACGTGGAGCGGGACCGGGTGGACGCCGTCGTGGCCGGTTTGAAGGAGCTGGGACTGGACCCGGAGCCGTCCGTGTTCCGCCGCTCCACCATCGCCTGCACGGGCCTGGAGTTCTGCAAGCTCGCCATCGTGGACACGAAGGACACCGCCACCGCCGCGATCGCCCAGCTGGAGGAGCGCCTGGCCGACCTCGCCGACCGCCTCCCCGAGCGGCTGAGCCTGCATGTGAACGGCTGCCCCAACTCCTGCGCCCGCATCCAGACCGCGGACATCGGTCTGAAGGGGCAGCTGCTCCCGGACGACGACGGCGGCCAGACGCCCGGCTTCCAGGTGCACCTGGGCGGCGGGCTGGCCTCCGTGGACCGCGCCGAGGCCGGCCTCGGACGCAGCGTCCGCGGCCTGAAGGTCCGCGCGGACGGGCTGGTCGACTACGTCGAGCGCCTCGTCCGCCGGTACGACGAGCAGCGCGAGCCGGGCGAGACCTTCGCCCGGTGGGCGCACCGAGTCGACGAGGAGGCCCTCCGATGAGCACCGTTCCCCCCACCCGTCCGACCGAGGACCTCGAGCGCCTGCAGGCACTCGCGGAGTCCGGCGCCGCCGAGCTCGGCTGGGACGCCCCCGCCGCGGCGGTGGTCGACTGGGCCGCCCGCCATGTGGACCTCCGCCGGGCCGCCGTCGCCTGCTCCATGGCCGACGCCGTCCTGCCGCACCTGGTGGCGCAGCGGATGCCCGGCGTGGACGTCCTCTTCCTGGAGACCGGCTATCACTTCACCGAGACCCTCGCGACGCGCGACGAGGTGGCCCGCCGCCTCGACGTCACCGTGGTGGACGTGCTCCCGGAGCTGACCGTGGCCGAGCAGGACGAGCGCCACGGCAAGGACCTGTTCGCCCGTGACCCGGGGCTGTGCTGCGCGATGCGCAAGGTCGAGCCCCTCAACCGGGCGCTGGCCGGATACGACCTGTGGTTCACCGGCGTCCGCCGGGACGAGGCGCCGACGCGCACGAACACCCCGCTGGTGGGCTGGGACGAGGCCCACGGCATGGTCAAGGTCAACCCCGTCGCCCCGTGGAGCTTCGACGACCTGGTCGGCTACGCCACGGACCACGACGTGCCCGTGAACCTGCTCCTGCAGAACGGCTACCCGTCGATCGGCTGCCGTCCCTGCACCCGCCCCGTCGCCCCCGGGGAGGACCCCCGAGCCGGGCGCTGGGCCGGGACCGCGAAGACCGAGTGCGGCATCCACGTCTGAGCGCCGCACCCGAGACAGACCAAGGAGACACGATGACCCTCACCCATGCCCCCGACCCGGGGACCGTGAGCCCCGCCGGGCCCGACGTCCAGGACGCCCTGGAGGCCGAGGCGATCCACATCATCCGCGAGGTGGTGGCCGAGTTCGAGCGCCCCGCCATGCTCTTCTCGGGCGGCAAGGACTCGGTGGTGATGCTCCACCTGGCCGCGAAGGCCTTCTGGCCGGGCAGGATCCCCTTCCCGGTGGTCCACGTGGACACCGGCCACAACTTCCCCGAGGTCCTCGAGTTCCGCGACCGCACGGTGGAGCGGCTCGGCCTGCGGCTCGTGGTGGGCTCCGTGCAGGAGTACATCGACCGCGGCGAGCTGCGTGAGCGCGCCGACGGCACCCGCAACACCCTGCAGACCACCCCCCTGCTGGACACGATCCGGACCAACCGGTTCGACGCCGTCTTCGGGGGAGGCCGCCGTGACGAGGACAAGGCGCGGTCCAAGGAGCGGATCATCAGCCTGCGCGACGCGTTCGGGCAGTGGGACCCGCGCAACCAGCGCCCCGAGCTGTGGAACCTCTACAACGGCCGTCACACCCCCGGCCAGCACGTCCGCGCGTTCCCCATCAGCAACTGGACCGAACTGGACGTGTGGCGGTACATCGCCCGCGAGGGCATCGAGCTGCCCCCCATCTACTACGCGCACGAGCGGGAGGTCTTCCGCCGCGACGGCATGTGGCGCGCCGTGGGGGAGCACTCCCGCCCGACCGAGGGCGAGGAGGTCACCACGCGGACGGTGCGCTACCGCACGGTGGGCGACATGTCCTGCACCGGCGCCGTCCTCTCGGACGCCGCCACCGTCGAGGACGTCGTGCTCGAGGTCGCCGCCTCCACCCTGACCGAACGCGGGGCCACCCGCGCCGACGACCGCATCTCCGAGGCGGCCATGGAAGATCGCAAGAAGGACGGGTACTTCTGATGAGCACCGCACTGCTGGACCGGCACGCCCCCGCCGGGACCCTGTTCCGCCTGGCCACGGCCGGCTCGGTCGACGACGGCAAGTCCACCCTCGTGGGCCGCCTCCTGCACGACTCCAAGGCCGTCCTGGCCGACCAGCTCGAGGCCGTGGCCCGCACCTCCGCCGAGCGCGGCTTCGGCGGCGCCGAGGGCGGGCTGGACCTGGCGCTGCTGACCGACGGCCTGCGCGCCGAGCGGGAGCAGGGGATCACGATCGACGTCGCGTACCGGTACTTCGCCACGGACCGGCGCACCTTCGTGCTGGCCGACTGCCCCGGGCACGTGCAGTACACCCGCAACACCGTCACGGGCGCCTCGACGGCCGACGCCGTCGTGCTGCTCGTGGACGCCCGCAAGGGCGTGGTGGAGCAGACCCGACGCCACCTCAGCGTGGTGGCCCTGCTGCGGGTGCCGCACGTGATCGTCGCCGTCAACAAGATCGATCTCGTGGACTACTCCGAGGGGGTCTTCACCGCGATCGCCGAGGACGTCCGGCGCGTGGCCCGGGAGCTCGGCCTCTCCGACGCGGTGAGCGTCCCGGTGTCCGCCCTCCAGGGCGACAACGTGGTCACCCGCTCCGAGCGGACGGACTGGTACACCGGCCCCACGCTCATGGAGCTGCTCGAGTCCCTGCCCGGGGCGGACGCCGAGGACGACGCCGCCGCCTCCTTCCGCTTCCCGGTGCAGCTCGTGGTGCGCCCCCAGGGCGCCCTGGCCCCCGGCCTCGACCCCGAGGTGTTCCGCGACTACCGCGGCTACGCCGGGCAGGTCGTGGCGGGCACCGTCCGGCCCGGGGACGCCGTCGCCGTCCTCAGCCCGGGGCAGCCGGCGCGCACCACGACCGTGGTGGGCGTGGACGCCGCCGGGGAATCCCTTGAGGAGGCCTCCTCCCCACAGTCGGTGGTCCTGCGCCTGGCCGACGAGGTGGACGTGGCCCGCGGGGACACGATCGCCGCCGCGGACACCGCCCCGCGCCCCACCACGGAGGTGGCCGCCGCGCTGTGTTGGCTCTCCGCCGCACCGCTGCGCGTCGGGCAGCAGGTCCTCGTCAAGCACGGCACCGCCGTCGTCCGGGCGCTCGTCCAGGAGGTGGCCGGTCGGCTCGACCTCGACACCCTGCGGCTCGACCCGGCCGAGACCCTCGGGCTCAACGACATCGGACAGGTGCGCCTGCACCTGGCCGCGCCGCTGCCCGTGGAGCCCTACGCCGTGCATCGGCGCACCGGGGCGTTCCTCGTGATCGACCCCCAGGACGGGGCCACGCTCGCCGCCGGCATGGTGCGCGGCGGCGACGAGGCCTGATCCGGATGACGACGGGGCGACGGGAGCGGTCATGACAGTGGTGATGGAGGACGTGGGCAAGAGCTTCGGCGGGCCCACGCCCGTGCTGGAGGACGTCTCCGTGCGGATCGAGCCGGGCGAGTTCGTCTGCCTGCTCGGCGCGTCCGGATGCGGCAAGTCCACCCTGCTGAACATCATCGCCCGGCTCGAGGCGCCCACCGCGGGCGTCGTCAAGACCCCCCGGGAGGGGGCCGCGTTCATGTTCCAGGACGCCGCCCTCTTCCCGTGGCTCACCGCCCGCGGCAACATCGAGCTCGCCCTCCGCTTCGCCGGTGTGGCCGCGGGGGAGCGTCGGGAGCGTGCCGGGGAGCTGCTGCGCCTCGTCCACCTGGACGACGCCGCCGACCTGCGACCCCACCAGCTCTCCGGCGGCATGCGCCAGCGCGTCGCCCTGGCCCGGGCCCTCGCCCAGGACCGCCCCCTGCTGCTCATGGACGAGCCGTTCGCGGCCTTGGACGCGATCACCCGCGACCTGCTGCATGGGGAGCTCGAGCGCGTGTGGCGGCAGACCGGCCGGACGGTCGTGTTCGTCACCCACAACGTGGCCGAGGCCGTCCGCCTCGGCCAGCGGGTGCTGCTGCTGTCCTCACGTCCGGGTCGCGTCGTCGCCGAATGGGACGTGCCCGCAGCCGCCCGCCACGACGCGCCCGCCGCGGCCGCCCTCACGGCCGCCATCACCGCCCGACTCGGTCAGGAGATCCGTCGCCATGCGCACTGACACCCCCACCCTCGACGCCCCCGGCCGCGCGCCGGGGGCCGCCACCGACGACGAGCTGCGCGAGCTCGACAGCGGCCTCGACGCGCTCCAGGCCGTCGACTCGACCCGTCGGACGGGTCTGGCCGGGTGGGACTGGAGCCGGGTCCTGCTCCCGGTGGCCGCCGTCGTCCTGCTCGTGGCGATCTGGCAGGCCTTCGCGTGGCTGGCCGGTGCGCGCGGCGAGCCGATCACCGGTCCCGGCGACGTCCTCGGGGCCTTCGGGACGCTGTGGGCCCAGGGTCTCGTCCAGCAGGCAGTGGCGACGTCGGTGGGCCGCGCCGTCGTCGGCTTCGCACTCGCCGTGGTCGTCGGCGTCGGGCTGGGCCTGCTGCTCGGACAGGTCAGCGTCCTGCGGCGGGCGTTCGGCCCGCTGCTCACGGCCCTGATGGTGCTGCCCAACGTGGCCTGGGTGCCGCTCGCGGTGCTGTGGTTCGGCCTCAGCGACGCCACCGCGTACTTCGTGATGCTCACCGGCGCCGTCCCCGCCGTGGTCGCCGGCCTCACCACCGGCACGGACCAGGTGCCGCCGCAGCTGCGTCGCGCGGCCCGGGTGCTGGGCGCCTCGCGTCTCGAGACCGCCCTGCTGGTGGTCCTCCCGGCCGCCCTGCCCGCCTTCGTCTCCGGCCTGCGCCAGGGCTGGGCCTTCGCGTGGCGAGGCCTCATGGCCGCCGAGATCATCGCCGTCGGCGGGCCCATGGGCGTGGGACTCGGGACCCTGCTCCACGAGGGACGGGCCGCGTCCGACCTCGCCGTCGTCCTCTGCGCCGTCCTGACCATCCTGGCCGTCGGCGTCCTCTTCGAACTGGCCGCATTCGGCCCCGTCGAGCGGCGCATGCTGCGCCGCCGCGGGCTGCTGGAAGGGAGCACGCGATGACCGCGTCCGATCTGTACCCCACCTCCCTGCGTCTGCTCGGCCGGCCCGTCCTGATCGTGGGCGGCGGGCGCGTGGCCGGCCGCCGCGTGGGTGCCCTCCTCGACGCCGGCGCGCTCGTCACCGTGGTGGCCCCGAAGCCGGGGGAGGAGGTGGAGCGGCTCGCGGCGGCCGGTCTGCTCACCCTGCATCGCCGCCCCTACCGCCCGTCCGACCTCGACGGGGTCTGGTTCGCCCAGACCGCCACCGGTGACCGGGCCGTGGACGGGGCCGTGGCCTCCGACGCCGAGGCCCGCCGCGTCTGGTGTGTCGACGCCTCCGATGCCGAGTCCTCCGCCGCCTGGACGCCCGCCGTCGTCCGGGCCGGGGACGTGACCGTGGCCGTCAACGCCGGGGGAGACCCTCGCCGCGCCCGCGCCCTGAAGGATGCGATCACCCTCGCCCTGTCGACGGGGCGGCTGCCGCTGCGCCGGCGGCGCGCGTCCGCCGAGCCCG
>NZ_KV825393.1:0-2006 GCF_001816085.1 Micrococcus sp. HMSC31B01 | reverse complement strand
CGCCCCCGCCGCCGCGGCCAGGTCGTCCTCGCTCAGACCGGCCAGGCGCTCGCGGTCCGTGACGAGCACGGCGCGGGCGGCGGTGTCCGCGACGAGGCGGCGCGTGTAGGCGGCCGAGAGGGACGCCAGCTCCGTGTTGATCCCGCGCAGCTCCTCGCGCGCGGCCTCGTCCAGGTCCGCCCCCGCCAGGGAGAGGCGCAGGCGCAGCGTCTCCAGCAGGCGGGCGTCCTCGCCCGTGAGGCCGCCGTCGTCGATCGAAGCGGCGCGCGCCGCCAGCCGCGGGTCCAGCAGGATCGCGTCCTCGTGGGCCGCGAGCTCGGGGGAGAGCTCCTCGGCCAGGGCCTGCCGCGCATCCGTGCCGTCCGAGCCGACGAGCGTGAAGAACATCGCGGCGGAGCGGCGCAGCAGCTGGCCGGACAGCTCGAGCGCACGGACGGTGTTCTCGAAGGTCGGCGCCGTGGCCGCCCCGAGGATCTGGTCGACCTCGGCGCGCTGGGCCGCCATCCCCGCGCGCACGGCCTCGGCCAGCTGCGCGTCGGAGACGGCGGAGAAGTCGGGCAGCCCGTAGGGCAGGTCGGAGGGGGTCGCCAGCGGGTGGTCGGCGGGCAGGACGGAGGGCGCGGAGGTGTGGGTCATGGGCGCGAGTGTAGTCAGCCGTGATCCGCGCCACCCCACCGGGCGTCGCTAGACTGGGCGGTCGAGCCAGCAGACGAGATCCAGACCTGAGGAGGCGTGATGGCAGGACATTCCAAGTGGGCGACCACCAAGCACAAGAAGGCCGTCATCGACGCGCGGCGCGCCAAGGCGTTCGCGAAGTACATCAAGAACATCGAGGTCGCGGCACGTGCCGGCGGACCCGACGTCGCCGGCAACCCCGCCCTCGACCTGGCCGTGTCCAAGGCCAAGAAGGCCTCGGTGCCCAACGACAACATCGACCGCGCCGTCAAGCGCGGCGCCGGCCTCACCGGCGAGGTCATCGACTACGCCGAGATCATGTACGAGGTCCGCGGCCCCCAGGGCTCGGCGCTGCTGGTCGAGTGCCTGACCGACAACAAGAACCGCGCCGCCGCGGACGTGCGCGCGGCCGTCACCCGCAACGGCGGCACCATGGCCGACTCCGGCTCCGTCTCCTTCCTCTTCGAGCGCAAGGGCCTCGTGCGCCTGCCCGCCGAGGGCAACACCGAGGACGGCCTGCTCGAGGCCGTGCTCGAGGGCGGCGCCGACGCCGAGGAGGTCGTCGTCTCCGGCGACTCCTTCGAGATCCTCTCGGACCCCTCCGACCTGCAGTCCGTGGCCAAGGCCCTCGACGAGGCGGGCGTGGAGTACGAGTCCGACGAGCTCGAGTTCGTCCCCACCATGAAGGTGGACCTGGACGCGTCGGGCGCCCGCACCTTCCTCAAGCTGGCCGATGCCCTCGAGGACCTCGACGACGTCCAGAACGTCTTCTCGAACGTGGACATCGCCCCCGAGGTCCTCGCCGAGCTCGACGAGGACTGATCGCGCTGAGCGCGCGCCGGCCCGCCGACGTCGTCCGGATCCTCGGGGTGGACCCGGGGCTCACCCGCTGCGGGATCGCCGTGGTGGACGTGGACGCGCGACGGCGGGCCGCGCTCGTCCACGTCGAGGTCACGGGCACCCCGCCCACCGCCCCCCTGGACCAGCGCCTCCTGCGCATCGACGAGGCCGTCTCCGCGGTCCTCGCCGCGCACCGGCCCGATCGCGCCGCCGTCGAGCGCATGTTCGCGAACACGAACACGCCGACCGTGCTGGGCACGGCCCAGGCCGCGGGCGTGGCGATCGCCGCGGCCGCGCGCGCCGGCGTCCCCGTGGGCCTGCACACCCCCTCCGAGGTCAAGGCCGCCGTCACCGGACACGGCGATGCGGGCAAGGAGCAGGTCACCACGATGGTCACCCGGATCCTCCGCCTCGACGCCCCGCCGCGCCCGGCCGACGCGGCCGACGCCCTCGCCTTGGCCATCGCCCACGGCTGGCGCGGCACCGCCCTC
>NZ_KV825392.1:0-3006 GCF_001816085.1 Micrococcus sp. HMSC31B01 | reverse complement strand
GGCCTGGACGGCCTGGCCCTGCCGCTCCCGCCCGGCGCCGAGGCGCCACGCGGCCAGGCCCACGGCCATCGCGTCCAGCTCGGTGAGGACGCCGTCCGTCTCCGCGACGACGTCCTCGGTGTGGGCCGCCGTCGGGAGGGCCGCGCGGGGGTCGCCGCCCTGGGCCTCGATCATCCGGTTCCACACGTCCATCGCCCGGCCGTTGGCCAGGTGCTCGGCCGGGTCCACGTCCGTGACCCCGGCGCCGGCGAGCATCGCGGCGGCGAGCGCCACGGTGAGCTCCACGACGTCGGCCGGGCCGCCGCCGGCGAGCACCTCCACCGACTCGCGGACCTCGAGGGCGTTGCCAGCCGTCCGGCCCAGGGGCACGGACATGTCCGTGAGCAGCGCCGAGGTGTCCACCCCGGCGTCCCGGCCTAGGTCCACCATGGTCCGGGCCAGCTCGCGGGCGGACGCCTCGTCCTTCATGAACGCGCCCGAGCCGCACTTGACGTCCAGCACGAGGGCGCCGGTGCCCTCGGCGATCTTCTTGGACATGATCGAGGAGGCGATCAGCGGGATGGCCTCCACCGTGCCGGTGACGTCGCGCAGGGCGTACAGGCGCTTGTCCGCCGGGGCCAGGCCCGAGCCGGCCGCGCAGATCACGGCGCCCACCTCGGAGAGCTGGCGCAGCATCGCCTCGTTGCTGAGGTCGGCCCGCCACCCGGGGATCGCCTCGAGCTTGTCCAGGGTGCCGCCGGTGTGGCCGAGGCCGCGGCCGGACAGCTGCGGCACGGCCACCCCGAAGGAGGCCACGAGGGGGGCCAGCGGCAGGGTGATCTTGTCCCCCACGCCGCCGGTGGAGGGCTTGTCCGCGGTGGCCAGGGGGCGGCCGTCCGGGGTGGTGAGCCCGCCGAAGTCCATGCGCTCGCCCGAGGCGATCATCGCGTCCGTCCAGCGGGCGATCTCGGCGCGTTCCATGCCGTTGAGCAGGATCGCCATGGCCAGGGCGGACATCTGCTCGTCCGCCACCACGCCGCGGGTGTACGCGTCCACCACCCAGTCGATCTGCTCGGGGGACAGCGTCCCCCGATCCCGCTTGGTGCGGATCACCTCGACGGCGTCGAAGGGCTCGGCCTGCGGCTGCGCGGTCATGGGGGTCTCCTCGGGGGACGGCTGCGACGGTCAGCCTCCGACTCTAGCGAGCGGGCCCGGGAGCGCGCCGCAGGTCAGGGACGGTCCGCCCGCTCCAGGTCGGCCGGGCCGAAGGCGTCCGGGAGCACCGCGTCGATCCCCCGTTCCCCCGTCGGGGTGAGCAGCACGAGCCCGGGGGCGCGGAACTCGTACAGCAGCTGGCGGCACCGCCCGCAGGGCATGGTGAGCACGCCCGCGCCGTCCACGCACACGAACGCGGCCAGTCGGCCGCCCCCGCCCATGCGCAGGTCGGCCAGCAGCGCGCACTCGGCGCACAGCGTCAGCCCGTAGGACGCGTTCTCGATGTTGCAGCCCGAGACGAGGCGGCCGTCGTCGGTGAGCGCGGCGGCGCCCACCCGGAACCCCGAGTAGGGCACGTAGGCGTGCTCCGTGGCGGCCAGGGCCGCGGCCCGCAGCCGGTCCCAGTCCACGCGCGGCGCCGTCGTCGTGTGCTGCCCGTCCGCCACGGCTACTCCTTCACGTACGGCACGCCCGAGGCGGCCGGGCCGCGCGAGCGGCCCACGAGGCCGGCCACGGCGAACACCGTGACGAGGTACGGGAGCATCGCCATGAACTGGCTCGGCACCGGGGTGCCGAGGATCGCCAGGACGTACTGCATGTTGGTGGCGAAGCCGAACAGCAGCGCCGCGAAGAACGCGCCGATCGGGTTCCAGCGGCCGAAGATCACGGCCGCGAGCGCGATGAAGCCCTGGCCCGCCGTCATCTCCTTGGAGAAGGACGACGCCGAGACGAGCGTGAAGAACGCCCCGCCCATGCCGGCCACCGCGCCGCCCAGCAGGACGGCGGCGTACCGCGTGCGGTTCACGTCGATGCCCACGGTGTCCGCGGCCTTGGGGTGCTCGCCCACGGCGCGCACGCGCAGGCCCCAGCGGGTGCGGAACAGGGCGAACCACAGCGCGATCACGAGCAGGTACATCGCGTAGCCCAGGATCGTCTGGTCGAACAGGATGGGCCCGAGCACGGGGATGTCCGCCAGGCCCGGGATCCGCAGGTTCGGGAAGTGCGGCGGCGCGTTGAGCTCGGTGTCCCCGCCCGTGAGGACGGTGGAGTACAGGAAGCTCGTCAGGCCGGCCACGAGCACGTTGAGCACGACGCCGACGATCACCTGGTTGACCAGGTACTTGATCGAGAACACGGCGAGCAGCCAGGACACGAGGACGCCGGCCACGATCGCGGCGGCCAGGCCCGCCCAGGGCGAGCCGGTGGCGGTGCCGACGACGGCGGCCGTGAACGCGCCCGCCAGCAGCTGACCCTCGATCGCGATGTTCACCACGCCCGAGCGCTCGGCCAGGATGCCGGCCATCGAGCCGAAGATCAGCGGGACGGCCAGCGCGAACGAGCCGGCGATCAGGCCGGTGAGGAACACGGTGGTGTTGTCCGCCGAGCCGATCACCCAGATGAGGAACGCGGCCACGAACGCGACGGCGAACAGGGCGGCGGCCCAGCCGGGGGTGCGCCCCGAGCGCAGGGTCGCCAGCCAGGCCACCGCGGTCAGCACCGCCATGAGCCCGACGAGCAGCCAGCCCCCCAGCACGGGGTCGGCGGTCAGGTCCGGGAGCACGACGGTGTCGGACGCGTGGGAGAGCCGGAAGGTCGCCGTCGCCTCGGGGGCGCCGAGGGCGAAGACGGCCAGGGCCAGCAGGGTCAGGATCGTCAGGGCGATCGGGGTGGTCCAGTGCCGGACCACGACCCGGGCGGGCTCGGCGGCCTCGGGGCGGACGACGTCGGCGTGGGGCCGGGCGGCGGTCGCGCTCATCGGGCGTCCCCCTTCTGCTCGTGCGGGCGGTGGGTCGGGGCCGTGTCCGTGGGCTG
>NZ_KV825391.1:0-2821 GCF_001816085.1 Micrococcus sp. HMSC31B01 | reverse complement strand
CGTGCTCGGCGCCGTGGACGCCGTGCTGGCGGCCCGCCCGCCGACGAGCTCCTTCGAGGCGCCGCGCGGTGCGGAGGAGCGGGCGCGGCGGAGCGCGGAGCAGGCCGATGTGGTGGTGGAGGAGGTCGGGCGCTACAACCCGGACGCGGTGGTGTGCGTGGGCGTCCCGTTCGGCCACACCCGGCCGCAGTGGGTGCTGCCGCACGGCGGCGTGATGACCGTGGATGGGGTGGAGAGGCGGGTGTGGGCGGAGTTCGGGTGAGTTGATCGGCGCGCTGCGCTACGTGCTTTCTGGCGGCGCGCCACTGGCCGTGGAGACGCTGCGGGAGGCCGAGGCCGAGGCGGCCTTCGGCGTGCCGGTGCGCGAGGCCTACGGCCTGTCCGAGTCCTGCGGGCCCGTGTGCTTCAACCCCATGGACGGCCCCAGCCGCCCCGGCACCGTGGGGCGGCCGCTGGAGGGTGTGGAGTTCCGCATCGTCACCCCGGAGGGCGTGGAGGTGCCGGAGAGGGACACCGAGACCCCCGGCGAGCTGCGCATCCACCGGCCCGTGGTCATGTCCGGGTACCTGGGCCTGCCGGAGGCCGGGGCCGCCGCGTTCGACGACGACGGCTGGCTCCGCACCGGCGACCTCGCCCGGCGGGACGAGGAGGGCTACTACCGGATCGTGGGCCGGCTGAAGGACATCAACATCCGCAACGGCTACAACGTGTACCCGCGCGAGGTCGAGGATGCGCTCTATGTGCACCCCGACGTCGCCGAGGCCGAGTTCTCCGCGTTCGTGCGCGAGCGCCTACTCTCGTACAAGGGGCCGCAGCCGGTGACGCTCATGGACTCGTTGCCGAAGAACGGGACGGGGAAGATCGTGAAGGACCTGCTGCGGTGAGGGGCCTGATCTGACTGGTTGGACGTATCCCAAGGGCGAGTGGAGCCCCGCCCCGATCTTCACGACGGTGGACAAGAACCCTGAGCTTGTCATTAGGCGTGCGGTCCGCACCGAATGAGGAGAACCTTGAGTGCGGTGGACCGCTCGTGGGCAGTTTCGCCTAACGTGTCCGGGGTGCGCGAGACGATGGCCTCAGACAGCATCTCACCGTCCCGCGGCTCCATGTGGGGCCGAGCTGGACACGGGTAGAGTCGTAGGTCATGGCCCACCAGGCCATGCAGAGAGGTAGGCGTCGTATGGTCCACTTGACGGGTCTATTCGCAGGTATCGGTGGCATTGAGCAGGGCTTCCACAATGCGTTGGGATCAAAGGTCGAGACAGATCTTCTGTGTGAGTCTTGGGCCCCTGCTCAAATCGTTCTGAAGAATCGGTTTCCCGGTGCTGAGCTGCACCCAGACGTTCGAGAGCTGGCATCCCTGCCGGAGGCAACTGACATACTTTCCGCTGGGTTCCCCTGTCAGGATCTCTCACAGGCAGGTCGAACTGCGGGCATTCGCGGGGAGCAGTCCGGGTTGGTGACGCATTTGTTCGAGCTGCTTCGGCGTCGCATCTCTGCTGGACGACGACTTCCCACACTGCTCATTGAGAACGTCCCCAACATGCTGGCCCTCGACAAGGGTGCTGCGATGGAGTTCCTGGTCCAGGAGATGGAGACCCTTGGATACTCTTGGGCTTACCGGGTCGTCGACACTCGTTTTACGGGACTGCCGCAGAGGCGCCGTCGTGTAATCGTTGTTGCCTCGGTGAACCTCAACCCGTCGGAGGTCCTTTTTGCGGACGAGGCGGCGTCACGCCCTGATGATCATTATTCCTCCGACGCCTTTGGATTCTACTGGACGGAGGGTAAGGGTGGATTGGGGTGGGCACCCGACGCGATTCCGACGCTCAAGGGTGGCTCCACGATCGGCATCGCTTCACCTCCTGCCATTTGGGTCCGTGGCGCGGAGGACGCCACTCGCGCCTTGGTGGTGCCGAGGGAAGCAGAAATGGAATCATTGCAGGGGTTCCCCCGCGGGTGGACTGATCTCGACTTCGGCTTGAGCGCTGCGCGGACGCGCGGAACCCGGAGCAAACTCCTTGGCAATGCAGTCTCGGTGCGTGTTGCAGAGTGGGTGGCTCGGCGAGTCTTCGCGCCAGGCGAAGTGGTGTGCCCCTCCGTCGATTGGGGCTCATCCAGGCAGTGGCCGAACGCTGCTGCTGGTATGGGCGGGAAGCGATGGCGAGTGGAGGCCAGCGAATTTCCCACTCTGGAACCGTATGAGCACTTGCTGGAGCATGTTGACGTGTCGTCAGCCCCGGCGTTGAGCCGGCGTGCGGTGTCGGGTTTCCGTTCGCGCCTTCTCCAGGGGAACTTGGGCCGATATCCGGGATTCCGCGAGGCTGTGGCTGAGGCGGACAGGGCATTGACTGAAGATCAGCTGATTACCAAGTTGGAGGCATGAACGTGTTTGGCCCCGATATTCTGGCTCGAACCATGAGCGAACCGGCAGACCCCACCAAATATGGAATTCGCTGGCAATATCATTCTCGATCAGATCGTCATGGAAAAGTGGCCAGTTGGGGCGTCGCCTTCGACTTGCTTCGCTCGTCGAGTGTGATGCGGCAACATGCCCGCGACGGCAAGATTGTCCTTGGTGTCAATCTGAAGTTGAGTGATTTCGAAACGAAGAAGAGCAAGGTGCTTGACTTGGTCATCGCCCGACCAGGAGGAGCGGCGACATCGGCCCGCGGCGAGTCCCTGGTCTCTCTCGCGCAGCGCTACAACATGAACCTCTCCGGAGAAGAGATGGGCGAGCTGACGTCGCTACCAGATATTCCTGTGGCGCCTGTCGGGTCGGTTCTGGTGGCTCTAGATGTTGTGGGTCATGAGGTTCTTG
>NZ_KV825390.1:0-2919 GCF_001816085.1 Micrococcus sp. HMSC31B01 | reverse complement strand
CGATCGCGTGACGGGACGCACGCGCCGGGTGAAGGTCCGCCCCCGGCCCGGCTGCGCCTGCGACCCGGATGCGCTCGGCTGGGCGTTCTGACGGGGCGGCGCCGCCGGCGGAACGGGGTGCGGGCCAGCGACTCAGGCCGTCGGGGTGCCGTGCAGCAGCTCGAGCAGCTCCGGTCCGTGCTTCTCCAGCTTGGCCTTGCCGAGGCCGGGCACCTTCAGGAGCTCTGCCGGGGTCCTCGGCATGGCCTCGGCGATGGCCACGAGGGTGGCGTCCGTGAACACCACGAACGCGGGCATCCGCATCTCGGCGGCCGTGCGGGTGCGCCAGTCGCGCAGCTCCTCGAGCACGGCCTCGTCGTAGGTGGCGGGGCAGTCCAGGCAGCGGCCGACCTTGCGCTCCGCTCCCGTCTCGAGGGGCTTGCCGCATGTGCGGCACACGGCGACCTTCGCGCCCCGGCGCCGCGGCGCCGTCGGGCCGTCCGCGGATCCGCGGGCCGGGGCGTGCTCGCGGGTGCCGCCGAGGGTCGGGTCGATGGCCCACAGGAACCGGGAGGGCCGCCGGGTGGAGCGCCCGCCCGTGCCCCGCGAGAGCGTCCACGTCAGCGACAGGTGCTGGCGGGCACGCGTGATCCCCACGTAGAGCAGGCGCCGTTCCTCGTCCACCTCGGCCTGGGTCTCCGCGAAGGAGATCGGCATGAGCCCCTCGGACAGGCCCACGAGGAACACCGCGTCCCACTCGAGGCCCTTGGCGGAGTGCAGCGAGGCCAGGGTGATGCCCTGCACCGTCGGCGCGTGCTGGTGCTGGGCGCGCTCGTCGAGCTCGGCCACGAGCTCGGTCAGCGTGAACTCGGCCCCGCGCGTCGTGGCGAGCTGGTCGGCGAGGTTGACGAGGGCGTGCAGGGACTCCCACCGTTCACGGGCCGCGCCGGTGGCCGACGGCGGTTCGGCGGAGTAGCCGAGCGAGGAGAGCACGTCCCGCACCCGGTCCGTGACGTCGTCGCCCGTCAGGTCCTGGGCCGCGCGGGCGGCGGCCCGCAGCTGCAGGATGCCGTCGCGCACCTCGCGCCGGGAGAAGAACCGCTCGCCGCCGCGCAGCTGGTAGCCGATGCCCGCTGAGGACAGCGCCGTCTCGAAGGCCTGGGACTGGCCGTTGGTGCGGAACAGGACGGCGATCTCGGAGGCGGGCACGCCATCGTCGATCAGCGCCGCGATCCGGTCGGCGACCCAGCCGGCCTCGGCCTCGTCGTCGGTGCACTCCGCGAACACGAGGTCGGGGCCGGCCGGCCGCTGGGAGACGAGCTCGAGGGGGTCGGGCCAGCGCGGCATCGTGCGGTCCCGCTCCCCCGCCTTGGTGCGGTCCGCCAGCAGGCGGTTGGCCGCCTCCACGATCTGCGGGCTGGACCGGTAGTCACGCACGAGACGGACCACCGTGGCCGCGGGATACCGCTCACGGAAGTCGGTGAGGAAGCGGGAGGTCGCGCCCGTGAACGAGTAGATCGTCTGAGAGGCGTCGCCGACGACGCACAGGTCGCCGCGGTCGCCGAGCCAGAGGTCGAGCAGGCGGTGCTGCAGCGGCGAGACGTCCTGGTACTCGTCCACCACGAACACGCGGTACTGGTCCCGGATCGTGGCCGCGATCTGCGGCTCGGTGGACAGGATCCCCACGAGGATCAGCAGCACGTCCTCGAAGTCGATCATGTTCCGGGCTGTCTTGGCCTCCTCGTAGCCGGTGTAGAGACGGGCGACGGTGGTGGCGGTCCAGCCGGCGGGCATCTCCCGCTCCTTCGCGGCCTCGGCGTAGCCCTCGGGGGCGTGCAGGGAGACCTTGGCCCATTCGATCTCGCCGGCGAGGTCGCGCAGGCCGGCCCGGTCCACGGTCATGCGCATGCGCTGGGCGACCTCCGTGAGCAGGCGCACCTTGTTCTCGATCAGCGAGGGCATGGGCCCGCCCACGGCCTGGGGCCAGAAGTACTGCAGCTGGCGCAGGGCCGCCGAGTGGAACGTGCGGGCCTGGACGCCGGCCACGCCGAGGTCGCGCAGGCGGGTGCGCATCTCCGCGGCGGCGCGCGCCGTGAAGGTCAGGGCGAGGGTGCGGTGCGGGTCGAAGACGCCGGAGGCCACGCCGTAGGCGATGCGGTGCGTGATGGCGCGGGTCTTGCCGGTGCCGGCGCCGGCCAGGATGCAGACGGGCCCGTGCAGGGCCGTGGCGGCCCGGCGCTGCTCCGGGTCGAGGCCGCGGAGGATCTCGTCGGGAGTGCTCATGCGGGACGAGTCCTCCTAGGTGATCAGGGTCTGCGCATCGGGCAGCATCCCACCGTACCAATCCTCGATGAGCGCCCGCGCGATGGACACGGCCCCGGGCAGGGTGACGTCGCCCTCGCGGGCCAGATGCGCGAGCTCCTTCCGCTCGAACCAGCGCACGGAGAGGATCTCCTCGCCGTCCGGAACCGGCTCGACGCCGGCCGGGGCCAGGGCGGTGAACCCGAGCATGAGCGAGCGCGGGAACGGCCACGGCTGGGAGCCGCGGTAGCGCGGGTGCGTCACCGTGATCCCGGACTCCTCCGCGATCTCCCGGACCACCGCGTGCTCCAGGGACTCCCCCGGCTCCACGAACCCGGCCAGGCAGGAGTACAGCCCCTCGGGCCACGCCGCGTTGCGGCCCAACAGGATCCGCCCGGCCGGGTCGGTGACGGCCACGATCACCGCCGGGTCCGTGCGCGGGAACTGCTCCCGGGAGCAGTCGCGGCAGCGACGCACCCAGCCGGCCGCCTCGACGTCCGTGACGCCGCCGCAGAACGCGCAGAAGCGGTGGGTGGCGTGCCAGTTGGCGTTCGCGACGGCGGCCACGAACAGCCCGGTGTCCGCGTCGCTGAGGGCGGCGGCCGCATCGCGGAGGCCGACCCACACGGCGTCGGCGAG
>NZ_KV825389.1:0-3083 GCF_001816085.1 Micrococcus sp. HMSC31B01 | reverse complement strand
CGGGCTGCGCGACGACCTGGCGCGCTGGGACCGCGAGGACATCCGGACGCTGACGCGCCTGTTGGACCGGCTGGCCGCCGAGCGTCAGACCCGGATGCAGGACCCCGCCGAGTCCGAGTGAGCCGCCGGCCGGACCCGCGGGCCCGGCCGGCGGGCGGGATCACCAGATGGTGACGCGCTCCTCCGGGGCCAGCCACATGGGATCCCCCTCGCGCGTGCCGAACGCCTCGTGGAAGGCGTCGATGTTCTTGACCACCTGGTTGCAGCGGAACTCGTTGGGCGAGTGCGGGTCCGAGGCGATGCGGGTGACCATGGCCTCCGGTCGCGTGAGCTGACGCCACACGGTGGCCCAGGCGGTGAAGAACTCGCGGTCCCCCGCCGCGGCGTCGAGGGAGGCGCCGTCGCCCTCGTCCCGCCAGATCTCCAAGGCGCGGTGGGCGATGCCCAGGCCGCCGAGGTCGCCGATGTTCTCCCCCAGGGTGAACTCGCCGTTGACGCGGTGGTCCGGGGCCTCGGCCGGGGAGAGCGCGTTGTACTGGGCCACCAGCCGGGAGGTGCGCTCGGCGAACGCCGCACGGTCCTCCTCGGTCCACCAGTCCTCGAGCCGGCCGGCGCCGTCGTACCGCGAACCCTGGTCGTCGAAGCCGTGGCCGATCTCGTGGCCGATCACGGCGCCGATCGCCCCCAGGTTCGCGGCCATCGAGGCCTCGGGGTCGAAGAACGGGGGCTGCAGGATGGCGGCCGGGAAGACGATGGCGTTCTCGAGCGGGGAGTAGTACGCGTTCACCGTCTGCGGCGTCATGTGCCACTCCTCCGGGTCCGGCCCGTCCGCGATCTTGCGCAGGTCCCGCTCCCACTCGAGCTCCGAGGAGGAGCGGGCGTTGCCCAGCAGGTCGCCGGCGTGGACCTCGAGGGCGGAGTAGTCCAGCCACTTCGAGGGGTAGCCCACCATGGGGCGGAACATCGCCAGCTTCTCGAGCGCCCGCTGACGGGTCTCCTCACCCATCCACTCGAGCTCCTCGATGGACCGGCGATAGGCCTCCTGGAGCAGGCCCACGAGCTCGTCCATCGCGGCCACGTGGCCCTGCGGGAAATGGCGGGCCACATAGAGCTGCGCCACGTCCTCGCCGGCCGCCCCGTTGACGAACGCGACCGCGCGCTTCCAGCGGGGGCGGACCTCCTCGGTGCCGGCCAGGCGGCGGCCGTAGAAGGAGAAGTTCTCCTGCACGAACGCGTCCGGCAGGAACCCGGCGAAGGAGCGCAGCACCTGCAGGATCAGCCAGTGACGCCAGTCCTCGAGGTCGGCGGCCTCGGGTCCCTCGAGCAGCCCCTGCACACCGGAGAGGAAGTCCGGCTGCCACACCACGACCTCCGCGGCGCGCTCGCCTGCGGCGTCCACGCCCTCGAGCCACGCGTCGGCCAGGGGGAAGAGCTCCGTCAGCCGGTCGTGGGTCATGGGGTTGTAGCGGGCCACGGCGTCCCGGCTGCGGACCAGGTCCCAGTGCAGGGCGGCGATGCGCTTCTCCAGCTCCACCACCCGGACGCCCAGCGCGGCGGCCTCGTCCCGGTCCGCACCGATCCCGGCCAGCGTCAGCAGGCGGCCGGTGTGCTCGGTGTACTGCTCGAGGATCTCGGCGTAGGCCTCGTCCCGGTAGTAGGACTCGTCCGGCAGGCCCAGGCCGCCCTGGAGCAGGTGCAGGAGCATGCGGTCCGGGTTCCCGGCGTCGTTGAGGGCGCCGGTGTTGATGAGGCCGGAGACTCCCTGACGCTGCAGTCGCCCGGAGAGGGTGAGCAGCTCCGCGGGGGTGGTCACGGTGGCCACCGCCGCCAGGTCCGAGGCGATCGGCTCGAGGCCGCGGGCCTCCACGGTCTCGTCGTCCATGAAGGAGGCGTACAGCGCGGCGATCCGGCGCTTGAGCTCCGGATGCTCCATGCCCTCCGTGTCCTCCGCATCCAGCGGCGCGAGCGGGGCGTCCCGGTGCGCGCCGGCCGCGGCCGTGGCCTGCACGCGCGCCTGGGCGGGGTCGAAGCCCGTGCCGACCTCGCGCACGGCGTCCTCGCACAGGTGCCGGACGGCGAGCTCGGCCGCGTCCCGCAGCTCGAGGAACGCGCCGTAGGCACCCTGGTCCGCGGGGATCTCATGGGTGTCCAGCCACCCGGCGTTGACGTGGCGGTACAGGTCCTCGCGCGGCGACGGGACGCGGGGCTCGGCGGTGGCGGTCACGGCGGATCCTCCTGGACGTGGGGGGTGGGACGGTCTCGCACGGCACTCTAGCCGTGACACCGGACACGACGACGGACACGCACCCTGGTCGGGTGCGTGCCCGTCGTCGTGGGGACGGCCGGCACGGGGCCGCCGTCGGGAAGCGGGGGTCAGCCGACCTCGGCGGCCAGCTTCGCGAGCGACTCCTCCATCTGCTCCTCGGAGACCATCGGGAAGAGGTTCTTCTCCAGCAGCTCCGGGTCGGTCACGGCGGTCCAGTCGTAGGTGAGGGACACGTCCGTGCTGCCGGAGCCGTTGTCCTCGAGCCGGTAGACCCACTGCCAGCCCTTGGGCTCGGTGCCGGCGGGGGCGGTCTTCCAGCCGACCAGCTTGTTCGGGTCGTAGGCGACCACGTGGTTGTCGGTCTGGTAGTCGCCCCCCATGTGCTCCGCGTGCATGTTCATGGTGAACACGTCGCCGACCTTCTGGATGCGCTGGGTCTTGTCGTCCGACTGCACCATGCCCGAGCCGTCGAACTTCGCGTGGTTCGCGGGCAGGGTCAGGAAGTCGAACACGTCCTTGGCGGACGCGTCGATGGTCCGGGTGACGGTCTGCTGGGTCTCGCCGTGGGCGGTCTTGTTCATCTCGGTCATGAGATCAACCTAGGCACGGGGCCGGGGCGGGCGACAAGGTCTGAGGCTCAGTCCGGCACGTTGCGGCCACGCCGGAACGCGGACACGCTGCGGTGGCCGGCCACGCTGAACCGCCACGGGAAGCGCACGGAGCCACCCTCCCCCGAGACGCCGACGCGCGGGCCCGTCACGACCTCGATCGGCGGCTCGGCCGGATCGCGGGGCGCACGGCTACACGGACTACCCGT
>NZ_KV825388.1:0-2586 GCF_001816085.1 Micrococcus sp. HMSC31B01 | reverse complement strand
CCCGCCGCCATGGCCGCCGTCGCGCCGACCAGGACGGGCAGCCGGCCCACCCGCGCGGCCAGCCGACCCGCGCGCGGCGAGGACCACGTGCCCGCGAGATAGGCGAGGAAGACGAGGCCGGCCGCCGTCGGCGTCCAGGAGAACGGCGGGTCGAGCAGGCGGTACCCCACGAAGTTGTACAGCGCCACGAACCCGCCCATCAGCAGCGCCCCCTGCAGGTAGACGGCGACGAGCTCCGGCGAGCGCAGGTGGCCGCGCACGATGCGCACGAGCGTCGCCGGGGAGGTGGGCGACGGCGTGAAACGTCGGGCACGCGGCGTGATCGCCAGGAAGCCGACCGTGCACAGCACCCCGACCACGGTGACGGCCAGCATCCCGCCGCGCCACGAGGACGCCTCCGCGACGGGCAGGGCCAGGAGCCGGCCGGAGAGACCGCCGAGGGTGGTGCCGGCGATGTAGGTGCCGGCGGCCGCCGCGACCGCGTGCGGGGCCACCTCCTCCGCCAGCAGCGCCACGGCGAGTCCCGCGACGCCCCCGTGCGCCATGCCCTCGAGCAGGCGCAGGCCGAGCATGGCCTCGAACGTGGGTGCGAGGACGCCCGCGAGCGCGCACGCACTGGCGGAGACCATCGAGACCACCATGGCGCGTCGGCGGCCCCACCGGTCCCCGGCCACGGACCACGGCACCACCGACAGGGCGAGGCCGAGCGTGCTGGCGGAGACGAGCAGGGCGGCACGGTCCGCGGGGACGCCCAGGTCGTCGCTGACGAGCGGCAGCAGGCCCTGCGGGGAGTAGAGCTGGGCGAACGTGGCCACCCCGGCCAGGAACAGCCCGATCAGCAGCCTGCGGTACGCGGGCTCCCCGGGAGCGGCCGGCGCGGGTCCCGGCGGCGGAACGGCCGGGGGCCCCGCGCTCGGGGGCGGAGTGGTCGGGGGCACGCCCTCACTGTATCCAGGCTGTCCACTACCATCGGTCGGGTGACTACCTCGACCCCCTCCCTCGACCTGCACGACTCCTTCAAGGCGTACGACGTCCGCGGCATCGTGGGCGAGTCCATCACGGCGGAGAGCGTCCGCGCGGTGGGCGCGGCCTTCGTGGACGTGCTGGGCCTGGCCGGCCAGACCGTGCTGGTCGGCGGGGACATGCGCCCCTCCTCGCCCGCGTTCATGACGGCCTTCGCCGAGGGCGCCACGCGCCGCGGCGCCGACGTCGTCACCCTGGGGCTGATCTCCACGGACATGCTCTACTACGCGGCGGGCGTGAAGCAGGCCGCGGGCGTGGTGTTCACCGCCTCGCACAACCCGGCCGAGTACAACGGGATGAAGATGGCCCAGGCCGGCGCCGTGCCGGTCTCCTCGGACACCGGGCTGTTCGAGATCCGCGACGCGGCCCAGGCCTACCTCGACGCCGGTGAGATCCCCGCCGCCGAGACGGCCGGCACCGTGACGGAGGAGGACATCCTCCCCGGCTACGCCGCGTACCTGCGCTCGCTCGTGGACCTGACGGGGGTGCGCCGCCTGAAGGTCGTGGTGGACGCGGGCAACGGCATGGCGGGCAAGACCACCCCGGCTGTCCTCGGCGACGCCGAGCTGGCCGCCCTGCCGCTGGAGATCGAGCCGCTCTACTTCGAGCTGGACGGCACCTTCCCGAACCACCCGGCCAACCCGCTGGAGCCGGAGAACCTGCGGGACCTGCAGGCCGCCGTCGTGGAGCACGGCGCGGACATCGGCCTGGCCTTCGACGGCGACGCCGACCGCTGCTTCGTGATCGACGAGCAGGGCACCCCGGTCTCCCCCTCCGCGATCACCGCCCTGGTGGCCCGCCGCGAGATCGCCCGCGCGAAGGCCGACGGCGAGCAGACCCCCGTGGTCATCCACAACCTGATCACCTCCCGCGCCGTCCCCGAGCTCGTGGCGGCCGACGGGGGCCGGGCCGTGGAGACCCGTGTGGGCCACTCCTTCATCAAGGCGGTCATGGCCGCCGAGTCCGCCGTGTTCGGCGGCGAGCACTCCGCGCACTACTACTTCCGCGACTTCTTCAACGCGGACACCGGGATGCTCGCGGCCATGCACGTGCTGGCGGCCCTGGGCGGCCAGGAGCAGCCGCTGTCCGAGCTGGCCGAGGAGTACGAGCCGTACGTGGCCTCCGGCGAGATCAATTCGCAGGTGGAGGACAAGGACGCCGCCGTGGCCGCGGTGGTGGCGCAGTTCGCCCCCGCCGTGGGCGAGGGCGTCGGCGAGGGCCGGGCCGTGCACGAGGACTTCGCCGGGGTGGCCACCACGGTGACCCGCATGGACGGCACCACGGTCGCCGCCCAGGACGGCACGTGGTGGTTCAACCTCCGCCCGTCCAACACGGAGCCGTTCCTGCGCTACAACGGCGAGGCCCGCACGGCCGCCACCATGGAGGCACTCCGCGACGCCGTGCTGGCGATCGTCCGCGCCGAGCGCTGACCTCGGCGGCTCATCCGGCCTGGGCGAGGACGAGCGGCAGCACCCCCTGCGCGCCGGCCTCGCGCAGCACCCGCGCAGCCTCGGCGAGCGACCACCGCGAGTCGACGAGGTCGTCGACGAGCAGCACGGGGCC
>NZ_KV825387.1:0-1466 GCF_001816085.1 Micrococcus sp. HMSC31B01 | reverse complement strand
GGGCCGCCTCCGGGCCCGACCCGTCGGGCCCGGCCCCCGATGACCCCGGCCGCACTTCGGGCCCTGCCGGCCCTGCTGGCCCTCGCCGTGCTGCGCGCGCTCGGCTGGATCCTGCTCGCCGAATCCCTGGCCCGGCTGATCACCGGCCTGGCGATGACCCTGGACCCCGAGGACTCCGCCCGGCTGCTCGACCTGCTGTTCCACCCGCCGGCCCCCGTGGGCCCTGTGCCCGCCGCGCAGACCCTGAGCGGCCCCGTGCTGCTCGGGGCGGCCGGGGTGGCCCTGCGTGCCCTGGCGGAGGCGGGGCAGCGCGTGGTGGGCCGCCGCGCCGCGCTGGGGGCCCAGCAGCAGGTGCGGGCCGCCGTCGTCGCCCAACGACTGGCCGCCGCCGACGGCGGACGCCCCCGTTCCGGCGCCGATGCCGTCCTGGTCACCCACGGCCTCAAGAGCCTGGACGACCACTACACCGAAGCCCTGCCCGCGCTGGCCGCCACCGCCGTGGTCCCGGCGGCCCTGGGCGTGTGGATCCTCACCCACGACCTCGTCTCCGCCGTGGTGGCCGCCATCACCCTGCCCCTGGTTCCCCTGTTCATGATCCTGGTGGGCCGCCACACCCAGGAGCGCATCGATGCCGCCCAGGACGGGCTCGACCGGCTGGCCGGGCACCTGCTGGAGCTCGCCCGCGGCCTGCCGGTGCTCGTCGGACTCCACCGGGCCGGCGTCCAGCGCCGCGCTCTGCAGGAGGTCTCCCAGCGGCACCACGCGGCCACGATGGTCACGCTGCGCACCGCATTCCTCTCCGGTCTCGCCCTCGAGCTGATCGCCTCCCTGTCCGTGGCCGTCATGGCGGTGTTCATCGGACTGCGCCTGGTGAACGGGCAGATGGCGCTTCTCGACGGCCTGGTGGTCCTCATCCTCGCCGCCGAGCTCTACCTGCCGCTGCGGGAGGTCGGCGCGGCCTTCCACGCCTCCGAGGACGGCCGCGAGGCCGAGTCCCGCGCCCGGGCCGCGGCCGACGCCCCCGTCCCGGCCCCCGTGCTCGACACGCTCGGGCCGGCCTCCGGGCCGGACCGGGACGGCGGCGTCGTGATTCGGGACCTGAGCGTTCGGCTGGCCGGACGGCAGGTGCTCGGGGGGCTCGACCTCAGCGCGCTCCCGGGTCGCCTGACCGCGCTGGCCGGGCCCTCCGGCACCGGCAAGTCCACCGTCCTGCGTCTGCTGGCCGGCCTGCTGCGCCAGGACGCCGCCGAGGCCACCGGCCGGGTCGCCGGAGTCGACACGGAACGCACCCTCTGGATCGGGCAGCACCCCGTGCTGACCGAGCGCACGGTCGCCGGCGAACTGGACCTGGCCGCCGGGGGTGCGCTGCCCGGTCCCGTTCGCTCCGCCGTGCTGGCCGCCGTGGCGCTCGAGGGTCTCCAGGAGCGGGACCCGGCCGATCTGAGTCCGGGGGAGTGCCGGCGGGG
>NZ_KV825386.1:0-2631 GCF_001816085.1 Micrococcus sp. HMSC31B01 | reverse complement strand
TCCGGGCCGGCGTCGAGGACGCCGAGCGGGGCGACGCCCCCGCGGCGCAGATCCGCACCGGGGACGGCCCGCCCCCACCCCGGGCCTGGAAGGACCGGGACCCGGTGGCGGACCGCCGCCTGCGCACGGCCAAGGCCCGCGTCGCCCGACGGGCCGAGCAGCTGGGGATGCCCACCGAGAACCTCCTCACCCCGGACACCCTTCGGCGGATCTGCTGGACCCCGCCCGCCCCGATCACCCCCGAGACCGTCGACGCGTTCCTGACGGAGCGGGGCGCGCGCCCGTGGCAGGTGGAGAACGTCGGCGCGATCGTCACGGTCGCGCTCCTCGACCCCGATCCCGCCGGCGCCTGAGCCCCCGACGCGGCCGGCCGGATCGGTCCGTCGCGTCGCGTCGACGCGGAGGCTACTCGCCGGTAGTGTGACCCGCATGACATCCGTTTCTCTTGCTTCCTTCGACCACCTGCCCGCCCTGGCCCCGGATGAGGTCGTCACCACCGTCACCGTGACCGACCACGCCCTGCCCGAGGGTGCGGGCACGCTCGCGCTGCTCACGCTGGACAACGGGCAGGGACCCCGCCGGCCCGCGACCCTGGGCCCGGCCACGCTCCTCGGCCTCGGCCGGGTGCTCGACGAGCAGGCCGCCCGGGCCGCCGCGGGCGAGATCCAGGCCCTGGCCGTGACCGGTGTGGAGGGGACCTTCGCGGCCGGGGCGGACCTGTCCCTGATCGCGGGCCTCACCGACGACGTCGGCCGCGACCTGGCCCTGCTCGGCCACGCCGTCTACGACCGGCTCGCGGCCCTCGAGATCCCCACGGTCGCGCTCGTGAACGGCCTCGCCCTCGGCGGCGGCCTCGAGCTGGCCCTGGCCGCCGGACACCGCGTGGTGGCCGCCGATGCGAAGGGCTTCGGCCTGCCCGAGGTCCGGCTCGGCCTGATCCCCGGCTGGTCCGGCGTGTGGCGCGTGCCCCATCTGATCGGCCCGGAGGCCGCCGTCGACGTCGTGCTGAAGAACCCCCTCGACGACAACCGCATGCTCGACGCCCGCGCGGCGCACGGGCTCGGCCTGATGGACCGGATCGTGGAGGGGGACCTCCTCGACGCGGGCCTCGAGCTCGCCGCCGCCCTGGTCGCCGGGGACGAGTCCGTGGCGGCCGAACTGGCCGCCCACCGCGACCGCGACGTGTCCGACGCCGCCTGGGACCGCGCCCTGGCGGCGCTGGAGCGGCTGCAGGCCGCTCGCCCCGGACGCCACCTGCCGGCGCGCCGTCACCTGGAGGACCTGTTCACCGGCGCCCGCACGCGCACCCGCGCCGAGTCCGCCCAGGCCGAGGCGGACGCCCTCGGGACGCTGCTGCACTCCCCCGAGTTCCGGCGCACCGTGTACGCGTTCCTCGGCCTCGTCCAGGGCCGCGCCAAGCGCCCCGCCGGCGACCCGGGCCGCGAGCTCGCCCGCGAGGTCCGCAAGGTCGGCATCGTCGGTGCGGGCCTGATGGCCGGCCAGCTCGCCCTCGTCTTCGCCCGGCACCTGCGGGTGCCCGTCGTGATGACGGACATCGACGCCGAGCGTGTCGAGCGCGGCCTGGCGGGCGTGCGCGCGCAGGTCGAGAAGATGGTCTCCCGTGGACGGCTCTCCGCCGAGGACGGCGAGGCCCTGGCCGGGTTGATCACCGCGGACACGGACAAGGCGGTGTACGCGGACGCCGACATCGTCATCGAGGCCGTCTTCGAGGAGCTCGAGGTCAAGCGCACCGTCTTCCGCGAGCTCGAGGGCATCGTGCGTGAGGACGCCATCCTGATGACCAACACCTCGAGCCTGTCCGTGGCCGCCATGGCCGAGGTCCTCGAGCATCCCGAGCGCCTCGTGGGCTTCCACTTCTTCAACCCGGTGGCGGTCATGCCGCTCGTGGAGATCGTGCGGACCGAGGCGACGACGGACGAGGTCGTGGCCACCGCGTTCGAACTGACCCGCCGGCTCCGCAAGACCGGCGTGCTCGTCCACGACGCCACCGCGTTCGTGGTCAACCGCGTCCTGCTGCGCATGATGGGCGAGGTGCAGAACTCCTTCGACGAGGGCACCGACGCGCACGAGGCCGACCACGCGCTGGACCCGCTGGCCCTGCCGATGACGCCGTTCACCCTCCTGGCCATGGTCGGCATCCCCGTGGCCCAGCACGTGTCCGAGTCCCTCTCCGCGTCCTTCGGCGCGGAGCGCTTCCCGGTCTCGGCGAACCTGCAGCGCCTGATCGACGCCGGCAAGACCGCGATCTGGGCCAAGGACGTCCGCCCCGACCGGCGCGACGAGGAGGCCGCCGGCGCGACCGGCGAGCAGATCCCGGAGGCGACCGCGGCCCTGCTGGAGCAGGGCTCGACCCCGCAGACCTCCGAGGAGCTGCTGCGCCGGGTCGAGGACGCGCTGGCCGAGGAGATCGGCCTGCTCCTGGACGAGCACGTCGTCGCGGCCCCCGAGGACGTGGACCTGTGCATGATCCTCGGCGCCAACTGGCCCCTGCACCTGGGCGGCATCACGCCGTACCTGGACGACTGCGGGGCCGCCGAGCGGGTGAACGGGCGGCGCTTCCACCCGGCCGCGCAGGCCTGACCGGCCCCGGCCGGGCCGTCCGCGACGGCC
>NZ_KV825385.1:0-3635 GCF_001816085.1 Micrococcus sp. HMSC31B01 | reverse complement strand
TGAGCCCGGCCCCGTTCAGCGCCCGGGCCCAGCGGGCACCGGGACCCACCGACCGCCGTCGCGCCGGAGCACGTCCAGCCGGCCCGTCACGGCGACGCCGGACACCGCCTCCGCCATCCGCCGCGCCACCTCGGCGGCCTCGGCGTCCTCGCCGGCCCGGTGCGAGCCGTGCACCGTGAAGCGCAGCACGATCCGCGGGACGCGCGCCACGACCTCGATGTCCTTGGCCGCGAGCACGTGCGAGGCCTGGACGGCCGCCTCGGCCAGGTCCATGACCTCGTCGGGCCGGTGGCCGGGCAGGAGGTCGCCGATCTGCAGGCGGGCACGGTAGGAGGGCATGGGCCCAGGGTAGGGGTGGCCGCAGCAACGGTGACGACTTCCCTCGTCGCACGGGCCGGGCCCCTTCCGCCCGCCGCGGACGCGTGCCCTCCCGTGTCCGGACCCGCTCGTAGGGTGGGGCGCATGACTCAGACCGCCACCCCGCAGACCGACGCCCCCGCCGTGCCCGCGATCTTCGAACCGATCGAGATCAACGGCGTGCGCGTGCGCAATCGCCTGATCCTGCCGCCGATGTGCCAGTACTCGTGCGAGGCGCGCGACGGCGTCCCGCACGGCTGGCAGTTCCAGCACCTGGGCGCCCGCGCGGCCGGCGGCTTCGGGATCGTGGTGGCCGAGGCCACCGCCGTCACACCCGAGGGGCGCATCTCCCCGTGGGACACCGGCCTGTGGAACGACGAGCAGCGGGACGCGTGGGCGCCGATCGCCGAGTACATCGCCTCCGAGGGCGCCCTGCCCGCCATCCAGCTCGGCCACGCCGGCGCCAAGGCCTCCACCGTCCCCATGCACCCGGGCGCGCCCGCCGGGCAGCCGATCCTCGAGGGCCCCGACTCCTGGGAGACCCTCTCCCCCTCCGGCGTGGCCACCAACTCCATGGAGATCCGCACCCACGCGATGCGGGTGGACGAGATCCGGGAGACCGTCCAGGCCTTCGCCGACGCCGCCGAGCGCGCCGACCGTGCCGGCTTCGGCGCCGTGCAGCTGCACGCCGCCCACGGCTACCTCATCCACCAGTTCCTCTCGCCGCTGACCAACACCCGGACCGACGAGTACGGCGGGGACTTCGAGGGCCGCACCCGCTTCCTCAAGGAGGTCGTGGCGGCCGTGCGCGAGGTGTGGCCCGCGGACAAGGTCCTCGGCATCCGCATCTCCGGCTCGGACTGGATCGAGGGCGGCTGGAGCATCGAGGAGACCGTCCGCCTGGCGCAGGAGCTGCAGGGGCACGTGCACTGGTTCGACCTGTCCTCCGCGGGCATCGGCGACACCTACGAGGGCCCCCAGGGCCCGGGCTATCAGGTGCCGCTGGCCACCGCCGTGAAGGAGGGCACCGAGGGGATCGTGGTGTCCGCCGTCGGCTCGCTGACCGGCGCCGAGGAGGTCGCGGCCGTGGTGGACGAGGACCGCGCCGACGCCGTCTGCGTGGGCCGCGCCGCCCTGGCGAACCCGAACTGGCCGACCGCGGCCGCCCTCGCGCTCGACGTCCCCTCGGAGCAGGTGCCGATGGCCCGGCAGTACTTCCGAGCCAAGTGGTGAGCGGAACACGCGGGACCCGGTGTGCCCCCGGCGCGGAACTCCGGTAGAACAGAACCATGAGCGTGCGCACCCCCGACCCGAATCCGGGCTGGCTGTCCGACGAGGACCTCTACGAGGCCCGGCGCCGGCTGCCCATGGTGTATGTGGAGGCCATCCCGGTGCGGCTGGACTCCCTCGGCTACGTCACCGAGATCGGCCTGCTCTACGTGGCGGACGAGACCGGTACGTTCCAGCGGACGTTCGTCTCCGGCCGTGTCCAGTATCGGGAGACCATCCGCGCCGCGCTGATGCGCCACCTGGAGAAGGACCTCGGCCCGCTCGCCTTCCCGCAGCTGCCGCCGTCGGTGGTCCCCTGCACCGTCGCCGAGTACTTCCCGGCGCCGTCCGAGACCGGGCTGACGGACGACCGCCAGCACGCCGTGGCCCTGGTCTACGTGGTGCCGGTGACGGGTGAGTGCCAGCCGCGCCAGAACGCGCTCGAGCTGACCTGGCTCACCCCCGAGGAGGCCCTCGGCGAGGACATCCAGGCCGAGTTCATCGGCGGCCGCGGGGACCTGGTGCGCCAGGCCCTCGCCCACGTGGGATGGGGGCGCTGAGCATGGCACCGGTCGTCGGCGGCTACCTCCGCCATCTGAAGTCCCAGGACGTGCAGCCCGGGGACAGCTTCCTGACCCGCCGCGGCGAGCCCGCCCCGCCGGTGGCCTCGACCCGGGTGATGCGGGACGACTTCGGCACCCCCGCGCTCGTGATCGCCACCCTCGAGGGCGGCCGCGAGGTCAAGATCGCCCACGGCTCCGTGATCCGGGTCCGCACGGACCGCCCGGAGGAGCGCAGGGCCGTCCCGGACACCACCTTCTCCCCCGTGGACGCGGGCTCCCCCGAGGAGCGGATCGTCGCCGTCGGCAAGCGCCACCTCGAGGACACCGAGCTGACCGCCACCGCGGCCCGGCTCTCGCACGGGTTGAACCTGCGCTCCGGCTCCCAGCTGGAGGACGTGTTCGGCATGGCCGAGCGGCTCTACCTGCTGCACGAGGACACCGAGGGCACGCTCGCCACCCTGGGCCTGCTGACGAACCTGCCGTGGGACGGGGCCGTGGGGCGGTGGAAGTCCATCCAGGCCGCGCTGTCCCTGGCGTCGCTGATCCTGCGCGAGGAGGGCGAGCACATCGCCGCCGCCAACCTCGGCCGGCGCCTGCTCGAGGCGGACGAGGTCCCCTCCGAGCCGGGCCGGGCGGCCCGGGTGCTCGAGGTGCGCCAACGCCAGCTCAACGAGCCGCCGCTCTACGACCGGGAGATCTCCCGCGCCCTGCAGGCCCGCGACGCCGAGGCCGAGTATCAGTGGCGCCGCGCCCGGTTCGACCAGCTGCTCTACCTGCGCGCCCGCGGCGGCTCGGAGACGCTCACGGACGCCGACCTGGATTCCCGGATCGCCCGGGAGCTCGGCACGCTGCGCACCCTCGCCGACGAGCTCGAGGCGAAGGCCGCCACGCGCCGGTGAGGCCCAGCCGCGGGACGGGCGTCGGGAGCCGGCCCCGTCCCCGGTGACACGCCCTCCGGGGTGCGGTTCGTGTGGCGCACCTCACTTTCCAGCCCCTGTCGGGGCTATGCTCCCGGCATGACCGGCTCCGCACCCGCCCAGCTCCGCCTCCTCCGCGCCACGGACGCGCCCGCCGTCCTGGCGGCCTTCCACGCGGGCACCGTCGGCATGGCCGATCCCGCAGAGGTCACCGACGAGGCCTCCGCCCGCGCCTACGTCGACGGACTGGTCCAGGCGGAGGGGACGGACGCCGTCGCCGTGGTGGAGCGCGGGACGGACACGCTCATCGGCCTGGTCGCCGTCGTGCGCGACGAGGCGCACGGCACCGGCGCGCTCACCGCCTGGCTGCATCAGGGCTGGCGCGGGGACGCGATCATGTCGCGTGCGGCGACCACCGTGACGGACGCCGAGCTGGCCGAGGGCGGCCTCGAGCGGATCGAACTGGCCCACCGGGCGGACAGCCCGACGGCGGGGGCCGTCGCCCGGGCCGCCGGGCTCCGACACGAAG
>NZ_KV825384.1:0-5294 GCF_001816085.1 Micrococcus sp. HMSC31B01 | reverse complement strand
CCGCGTGGGCCTGGGCCGCGGCGAGGGCGGCCTCCGTGACCTCCCGGGCGCTCAGCTCCCCGGCGGCGAGGTCCTCCCGCAGGCGCACGGCCGAGCGGTCCAGGAGCCGGGCTGGGCCGGGGGCAGAGGGGGTGCGGTCGTCGTCGTCGGCGGCGGGTGCGGCGTCGGAGGTCTGCATGCGGCCGAGCCTAACGGGCGTGGCCCGGGTCATGGACGGCGGGGCCTTCCTGGGACGTCCGGGCGGGTGGCTACGCTGAAGCCATGAGCGCCTTCGAGACCGTCGATGTGAACGAGATCCCCGCCGATGCAACCATCCTGGACGTCCGCGAGGACGACGAGTGGGCCCTGGGCCGCGCCGCCGGCGCCCAGCACATCCCGGTGGGCCAGCTGCCGGACCGGCTCGAGGAGCTGGACCCGGACACGGACTACTACCTGATCTGCCGCACCGGCGGCCGCTCCGCCCGCGCCGCCGAGTTCATGACCGGCCGCGGCTACTCGGCCATCAACGTGGCCGGCGGCTCCGGCGCGTGGCTCGAGGCCGGCAAGCCGATGGAGGCCGACGGCGACGCCGAGCCCACCGTCAAGTGACGGGGACGGGCTCCGCTGACGCGACGCCGTCGCGCCTGCGCTACGCCTTCCTCGGCCCGGCCGGCACCTTCACCGAGGCCGCCCTGCGCAAGGTGGCGGACCCGGCCGAGGCCGAGTTCGTGTCTGCGGGCTCCGTGCTGAGCGCCGTGGCGGCGCTGCGCAGGGGGGAGGTGGACCGCGCCGTCGTCCCCATCGAGAACTCGGTGGAGGGCGGCGTCTCCGCCACCGTGGACGAGATCGCCCTCGGGGAGACGCTGCAGATCCTCGCGGAGGTGCACGTGCCCATCAGCTTCGTGCTCGTGGGCCGGCCCGGCGTCGCGATGGAGGACGTGCGGCGCGTGACCACGCACCCCCACGCCTGGGCGCAGGTGCGCGGCTGGGCCGAGACGGCGCTGCCGGGTGTGGATTTCACGCCCGCCCCGTCGACGGCGGCCGGGGCCGGCCTCGTGGCCCAGGGCGACTTCGACGCCGCCGTGTGCGCCCCGCTCGTGGCCGAGCAGACCGGGTTGCCGGTGCTCGCCGAGCGGATCGAGGACGTGCCGGGCGCCGTGACGCGCTTCGTGCTGCTCTCCCGGCCGACGGCCCTGCCCGCGCCCACGGGAGCGGACAAGACCACGCTGGTGGTGCCGCTGCCGGAGGACCGGCCCGGCGCCCTCGGGCAGATCCTGGCCGAGTTCACCACGCGCGGGGTGAACCTCTCCCGCATCGAGTCCCGGCCGACCGGCGAGGGCATCGGGCGGTACTTCTTCTCCCTCGACCTCGAGGGGCACCTGGCGGAGGCCCGCGTGGGTGATGCGCTCGCGGCCCTGTACCGGGAGTACCCCGACCTGCGGTTCCTGGGCTCGTACGCGCAGGCCGAGCCCGTGCCCACGAGGGTGCCGGCCGAGTTCACCGACGCCGCGTATCGCTCCGGCCGCGCCTGGGTGGAGTCCCTCCGCTCCCGCTGAGGCGGTGCCGCACTTTCGTTCGGGAAACGGCGGCCCCCGGGCCACTTTCGTTCGGGAAACGGCGGCCCCCGAGGGACTTTCGTTGACGAAACGGGAGGTTCCTAGGCCCCTTTCGTGGCCGAAACGGGACGATCACCACGACGACGGGCCGTCGTCGTGCTTCCCGTCCGCGCGTCGCCCCGGCGCCCGTTTCCCGAACGAAAGCGCTGGGGAAGCCGCCGTTTCCCGAACGAAAGTGCTGGGGAAGCCGCCGTTTCCCGAACGAAAACGGTGGGGAAGCCGCCGTTTCCCGAACGAAAGCGGGGGCGGGGGGTCAGATGTGCGGGGCCGGTTCCGGGACGGGGGCGGCGGCGGAGACGCCGTCGTCGCGGACGGAGGCGTCGTCCTCGGCCACGAGCATCACGACGAGCGAGTCCGGCTGCACGCGGGCGTCGAGGGCGGTGATGACCCCGGTGGCGTCGCCGTCGAGCTGGGAGGGCATCGGCTCGGCGAACTCGACCTTCACGCGCTGGGCCTGCTCCGTGTGCATCACGGGGATGGAGCTGCGGGACCGGGTCACGGTCTTCACGGCGATCCGCGCCCAGTCGAGCGCGTGCCGGGGCGAGAGGACCATGACGTCGAGGAGGCCGTCGTCGAGCTTGGCCTGGGGCAGCAGCTCGACGCCGCCCGTGAGCATCCCGCAGTTGGCCACCATCACGGTGCGCACCTTGAACCGGCGGGGCTGACCGCCGTCGAGGGCCACGGTCACCTCGTGCCGCTTGCCGCGCAGGTGCCGTATGCCGGCCTCGCTGTAGGCCAGCCAGCCGGCCAGATCCTTCAGCTCATCCTTGGTGTCGCCCATGATGTCCGCGTCGTAGCCGGCGCCACCGATCACGGTGAAGGTCTGCCGGGTGACGCGCCCGTCCTCGTGCGTGCAGCGGACGTCCACGGTGTCGATGCGTCGCTGCCGGCCCCCCACGGCGATCCGCAGGCATTGCTCGACGTCGTTGATCGGCAGGTCCAGGTTGCGGGCCAGCAGGTTCCCGGTGCCCAGCGGCACCACGCCGAGGGCGACGTCGGTGCCGGCCAGCTGCTCGGCCACGGTGCGGACCGTGCCGTCGCCGCCCGCGGCTATCACGAGCCGGGCACCGGCGTCGAGGGCCTGCCGCGCCATGGCGGTGCCGGGGTCGTCCTCCTGCGTCTCGAGCACGAGCACCTCGCCGAGGCCCTCCGCCGCCGCGAGCCGCTCGAGCTCGCGCCGCACCCGGTCCGCGTGCGTCTTGATGGGGTTCAGCACCAGCGCGACCTCGTGGCGGCCCGTGCCGATGCCGGGCACCTCCTCCAGCCGGCGCTGCACGCCGCCCACCCGCGCGTCGAGGGCGTCCACCAGGAGACGCGTCCGTTGGTGCTGCACGCCGAGGCGGACCTGGCGCACCGCCAGCACCACCACGACGACGGCCAGCACGGCCAGGAGCACCAGGGCGGCCAGCGCCATCCACCACTCGGGAGTCATGCCCTGAGTCTAGGCGTCGGCCCCGCCCGCTAGGCTGGCGCACGTGATCGACGTCAAGGACCTCATCGAGCAGCCCGAGAAGTACCGCGCCTCCCAGGAGGCCCGCGGGGAGGACGCGTCCCTCGTGGACCGCGTGGTCGAGGCGGACGCGTCCCGCCGCTCGTCCATCGCGGGCTTCGAGCAGCTGCGCGCGGAGCAGAAGGCCTTCGGCAAGCGCGTCGCCCAGGCGAAGGGCGAGGAGAAGCAGGCCCTGTTGGCCGAGGTGAAGGACCTGGCCGCGCGCGTGAAGGAGGCCGAGTCGGCCGCCGGCGCCGCCGAGGCCCGCCTCGCGGAGCTGCAGCGTGGGTTCCCGAACCTGATCGTCGACGGCGTCCCGGCTGGCGGCGAGGACGACTTCGTGGTCCTCAAGGAGGTCGGCACGCCGCGCGACTTCGCCGCCGAGGGCTTCGAGCCGCGCGACCACCTCGAGCTCGGCGAGCTGCTCGGGGCGATCGACATGGAGCGCGGCGCGAAGGTGTCCGGCGCCCGGTTCAGCTTCCTCAAGGGCGTGGGTGCGCGTCTCGAGCTCGCCCTGATGCAGCTGGGCCTGGACCTGGCCCTGGAGAACGGCTTCGTGCCGGTCATCCCGCCCACCCTGGTGCGCCCGGAGACCATGCAGGGCACCGGCTTCGACGTCGAGCACGACGACGAGATCTACCGCCTGGAGCGCGACGACCTGTATCTCGTGGGCACCTCCGAGGTGGCCCTGGCCGGCTACCACGCGGACGAGATCATGGACGTGAGCGCCCCCGTCCGGTACGCGGGCTGGTCCACGTGCTACCGCCGCGAGGCGGGCTCGGCGGGCAAGGACACCCGCGGCATCATCCGCGTGCACCAGTTCAACAAGCTGGAGATGTTCATCTACGCCGCACAGGAGGACGCGGAGGCGGAGCACGAGCGTCTGCTGGCGTGGGAGGAGCGGATGCTCGCCGCGATCGAGGTGCCGTACCGGGTGATCGACATCGCCGCCGGCGACCTCGGCCTCTCCGCCGCCCGCAAGTTCGACTGCGAGGCCTGGGTCCCCACCCAGGGCACCTATCGCGAGCTGACGTCCACCTCGAACTGCACCACGTTCCAGGCCCGCCGCCTCAACATCCGCGAGCGGGTCCGCACGGCGGACGGCTCCAAGGGCGGGACCCGCATGGTGGCCACGCTCAACGGCACCCTGGCCACCACCCGCTGGATCGTGGCGATCCTGGAGAACCACCAGAACGCGGACGGCTCGGTCACCGTGCCCGCCGCGCTGCGCCCCTACCTCGGCGGGATGGAGCGCTTCGAGCTGGTCTGAGCGGACGACGTCGTCCCCGGCGGCGCCGGCCGTCCCGCCCGCCTGCCCTGCGGCGCCCCTGCGGTTCACCCGCGCGTCGCCGTCGTGTCCGGGCCGTGTGGTTGGGTGGGGGTCATGACGAAGAAGCTCGTGTGCCTGGACGTGGACGGAACGATCGTGGACCATGACGGCCATCTGCATGAGCCCGTGCGCGCGGCCGTGCGGGCCGTGCTGGACGCCGGGCATCACGTGGTCATCGCGACGGGCCGCTCCCGCGGGGCCACCCTGCCCGTGGCCCGCTCCCTGGGGATCGGCGCCGGCTTCATGGTGTGCTCCAACGGCGGGGTCACGCTGCGCCTGGACCCCGAGCTGGAGGAGGGCTACGAGGTCACGGACCTGCGCACCTTCGACCCGCGCTCGGTGCTGACCCAGCTGCGCCACCGCCTGCCCAGCGCCAAGTACGCGCTCGAGCTGCCGGACGGCACCTTCCGATCCACCGAGCGGTTCCAGGACATGTCCTTCGGCGTGGCCGCGGAGGGCGTCACGTTCGAGGAGCTGATGGACACCACGGCCGTGCGCCTCGTGGTGTTCTCCACGGACTCCTCCGCCGAGGAGTTCGGCCGCGCGGTGGAGGGCCTCGGCCTGTCCGGCGTGACCTACTCCGTGGGCTGGACGGCGTGGCTCGACGTCGCCGCGGCGGGCGTGACCAAGGCGTCCGGGCTCGAGGCGCTGCGCACCGTGCTGAAGGTGGCCCCCGAGGACACCGTGGCCGTGGGCGACGGCCGCAACGACATCGAGATGCTCCGCTGGGCCGGCCGCGGCGTGGCCATGGGCCAGGCCGTGGAGGAGGTCGTGGCCGCCGCGGACGAGGTCACCGGGCACGTGGACGAGCACGGGCTCGCCACGGTGCTGCGCTCGCTCCTCGAGGAGCCGACCGCGGCCTGAGCGGCGCGACCGGCCC
>NZ_KV825383.1:0-1991 GCF_001816085.1 Micrococcus sp. HMSC31B01 | reverse complement strand
GACGTCCGCGCCGTGGCCGAGGCCGCGCACGCGGACGGCCCCGCGGGCGACGGCGGGGCGCTGCTCAAGGTGATCGTGGAGACCGCCCTGCTGGACGACGACGCGATCGTCCTGGCCTGCGAGGCCGCGGTCGAGGCCGGGGCGGACTTCGTGAAGACCTCCACGGGCTTCTCCACCGCGGGCGCCACCGTCGAGCACGTCGCGCTGATGCGCCGCACCGTGGGCGAGCGCATCGGCGTGAAGGCCTCCGGCGGGGTGCGCACCCGCGCGGACGCCCTGGCGATGATCGAGGCCGGCGCCACCCGGATCGGGGCCAGCTCCGCGCTTGCTATCCTGGGATCCGACTGACTCGCATCACTTCGGCCGGGCGTCCGCCCCGGCCGGGACCGCACCGAAGGAGCATCACGTGATCCGCAACGGCAAGGCCATCGACCACTCCAACGTGGGCGGCGTCTGGGGTTCCCTGATCGCCTTCATCGTCGCCTTCGGCGCGTTCCTCGGCTGCCTCTACGCCATGGGCTTCTGGTCGCTCGAGTCGGTCTGGATCCCCGGCCTGATCGCGCTGGCCCTGGCCACCGTGGCCTTCATGATCCCCAAGGCGTTCCTGGGCCGCAGCGACACCGTGGACACCACCGCCATCCACACCCGTCCCGTCGTCGAGCACGCCGCCACCGGCGCCCACGCCGTCGAGACCGGCGCCGCGCACCGCTGAGCCGTCCCGGAGCCGAGGATCGCTGACACCGGTCGTCCGGCCGCCGCGCGCCGAAGGGCGTCCACCCGCAACACGGGGGTGGACGCCCTTCGGCTTGTCTCCATCGCGGCGGTGGTGCTGGGTCACGCATACCTGACGGACCTCACCTTCAGCCGGTACCTGGAGATCTGGCGGATGCCGCTGTTCTTCTTCCTCACCGGCTACTTCTGGACGCGCGGCCGCCCCTGGGCCACGGACGTGCGGGGCCGCTTCCGGAGCCTGATGGTGCCGTACCTGGTGTGGGCGGCGCTCATGTCCGTGGCCGCGTTCGCGTGGTTCGCTGACGACCCCGACCTCCTGCGGCGCCTGATGATCACCGGCTGGTACGGGGGCGCGGACCAAGAGCCCCCGTGGTGGGCGTTCTGGTTCATCTCCGTCCTGTTCTTCACCACGGTGCTGCGCCGATTCCTCGAGCGCTTCCCGTCCGCCGTCGCCTGGGCCGTGGGCCTGGCCGGGCTGGCGTGGGCCCACCTCGTGCCGGACTCCGCGATCGCCCGCACGCCTCTGGGCGTCGGGCTGGCCCTGCCGTGCCTGCTGTTCGTCCTCAGCGGCGAGACGTTCCGCCGCCGCGTCCAACCGCACGTGCGACGCCATCGGACGCTCATCGGCCTCGGCCTGGTGCTGCTCGGGCTGGTCGCGGTCCGGCTGGGCCTGGAGCCGCCCAACATCAAGTTCGGCGGCTTCGGCACGCCGGTGCTCACCCCCGCCGTGGGCGTCCTGATGTCCGCGGGGATGGTGCTCGTGTTCGGTTCCACGGTGGAGGGACTGCTGCGCTCCTTCGCCCGACGCACCGGGACGGGTCAGGCCCTGCGCCGCGCCATCACCGCCCTGGTCCGGACGGGCACGGTGGTGGTGCTGCTGCACGGCTGGGTGCTGATGTGGGTCACGCGCCACGGCGTGGAGGACAACGCCGTCAAGTTCGCCCTCGCGCTCGCCCTCAGCTGGCTGGCAGGCCTCGCCCTGCTCGCCACCCCCCTGTCCAAGCCGTTCACGGGGGCGCGCCGCCGCTGGCACCCGGTGCACCGCCTGCGACACGTGGAGCCCCCGCACCCCGTCACGTCCGCGCTGCCGCGCGTCACGACCGCCTCGGAGAGGACACAACCATGAGCCGGGATCATCGCCCCCCGATCCGCAATCCGTTCCTGCCGTCGACGCCGGAGGAGCCCGAGGCGCCGACCCGCGACGGCGGCCACCCGGCGGGTGACGGCGGCGACGCCGGCGCCCCGGCGGCCTCCACGGC
>NZ_KV825382.1:0-1725 GCF_001816085.1 Micrococcus sp. HMSC31B01 | reverse complement strand
CCCACGGTCGTGGGGCCCCGGCCCCGCGTGGCGTGCGCTGCGCCGCCGGTGGCGTCGGTCCCTGCGGCTGCGCACGGCGGTGCTCGCGGCCCTGCTCTCGATCCTCGCGGGCCTCGTGGTCGCCGCGTTCCTCACGCAGCAGATCACCCAGGCCCTCTTCGAGGCCCGCTACGAGCAGGTCCAGTCCGAGGCACGCCGTGGCCTGAGCCAGGTGCGCGAGACGTTCGCGCAGACCACCGCCACGGACGCGCAGAGCACGGACGTGCTGGTGACCCAGACCCTGCGCGCCCTCGAAGGCGACTCCGGCACGACGATCCGCCGCCGCTACCACCTCGCCCCGCTGCCGGACTCCGAGTCCGCGTACGTGGGGACGATCTCCTCCGCCGGGCTCGATCCCGCAGTGATCCCCCAGGAGCTGCAGGACGCGGTCGCCTCCGGGCCGGGCGTGTACGACGCGAGCGTGGCGCTGCCGAACCCCGGCGGTGGCACCCGGCCCGGCCTCGTGTTCGGCGCCCAGATGGTGCTGCCCCCGGGTGCCACCTACGGGCTCTACCTCGTCTACGACCTCGCGGACGTCCAGAGCTCGCTCGACTCGGTGCTCAGGGTGCTGCTGGTGTTCGGCGTCGGCTTCCTGGTGATCAACGTGCTGGTCTCGTGGTGGGTCTCGCGGCGTGTGACCCTGCCCGTGCAGCAGGCGGCCCGGGCGGCCGAGTCCCTCTCGAGCGGCAACCTGGCCGTGCGGATGCCGGTCGACGGTGAGGACGAGATGGCCCGCCTGGGCATGTCCTTCAACCGGATGGCGGACAGCATCCAGGAGCAGATCGGCCAGCTCGCCCAGCTGTCCCAGATGCAGCAGCGGTTCGTCTCGGACGTCTCCCATGAGCTGCGCACGCCGCTGACGACCGTGCGGATGGCGGCCGACGTGCTGCACGGCTCACGCGAGGACTTCGACCCGGTCAGCCGACGCTCGACCGAGCTGCTCTACCACCAGGTGGACCGCTTCCAGGCCATGCTCGCGGACCTGCTGGAGATCACCCGGTTCGACGCCGGCGCCGCCACCCCGGCCCTCGAGGCCACGGACATGCTCGAGCTGGCCCGCGACGTCGTGCTCACCTCTCAGCCGCTGGCCGATCAGATCGGCGTGCCCGTGTACATGGTGCCCATGGACCGGGACCGCGCCGACGGCCACGTCGCCTGGGTCGACCCGCGGCGGATCGAACGGATCCTGCGCAACCTGGTGAACAACGCGATCGAGCACGCCGAGGGCCGGCCGGTGGACGTGCTCGTGGCGGCCGACGAGGGGGCCGTCACGTTCGCCGTCGTGGACCACGGCATCGGCATGAGCCCCGAGCAGGTGCAGCGCGTGTTCGACCGGTTCTGGCGCGCCGACCCCTCACGCAAGCGCACCACCGGCGGGTCCGGACTGGGTCTGGCGATCGCCACCGAGGACACCCGGCTGCACGGCGGTCGGCTCGAGGCGTGGGGCGAGCTGGGGGAGGGGTCCACCTTCATGGTGACCCTGCCGCGGGCGCCGCGCCCGGCCACGCAGGGCGCCGAGGCCCCCGAGCCGATCGGCCGCTCCGTGCTGCCCATTCCGCCCCGCTACAGCACGGCGGACCGCCGGTACGCCGATGACCTGTCCCGACCCGTCCCGCAGGAGGCGGACGCCGACGCCGACGCCGTCGGCAGGGTCGCGGACGTCGCCGCCACGGCCGCGGACGCCCC
>NZ_KV825381.1:1740-7331 GCF_001816085.1 Micrococcus sp. HMSC31B01 | reverse complement strand
GGGGGATCGCGCTGGCCGGCGTCGTGCTCGCCCTGTCCCGGACGCAGACCGGCGCCGCCCCCGTGCCCTACACGGCGACCCCCGCGGAGGCCCTGCTGGACACGGGCCTCGTGCTGACCGTGCTCGGCGGGTGCGCGGCCCTGGCGCCGCCGCGGGCCGGGCTGCTGGCCGTGCCCGGCGCGATGACGCTGTCCGTGTACGTGGCGCACCTGTGGTACCTCGGCTGGGTGCGGGGGCTCGGACCAGGGCCGTGGCGCAGCGCCACGGGCACGGACGACACGTGGTTCAACCTGGCCGTGCTGGTGGCCGGCGCGCTGCTGCTGCCGCTGCTGTGGCGGGCCGTCGTGCGCGTCGGCCCGTTCCGCGCGGGGCCGCTGGAGGGCGTCGTCCGCCTGCTGACGGCCCCGTTCGACCGCGCGCGCTGACCGACGTCCACCCCAGCGGGTAGCCTCGAGAGCGTGAGCGAGCGAACCACCTACCTGCTGATCGACGGCGAGAACATCGACGCCACCCTCGGCACGTCCATCCTGCAGCGGCGCCCCCAGCCCGACGAGCGGCCACGCTGGAAGCGCCTGCTCGGCTACCTCGAGGACCGCTGGGACCAGCCGGTCAAGGGCCTGTTCTTCCTCGCCATCGACGGTGAGATCCCCATCCCGTTCGTCCAGGCGCTCACCGCCCTCGGCTTCCAGCCGATCATGCTGCGGGGCGAGGGCAAGGTCGTGGACATCGGCATCCAGCGCACCGCGGAGGCGCTGCTGGGCCGGGAGGACGACGTCGTCCTCGTCAGCCACGACGCCGACTTCGCCCCCCAGCTCACCGACCTCGCGGCCACGCCGGGCCGACGCACCGGGATCATGGGCTTCGAGGAGTTCCTCTCCCACGAGCTGCGCCGCATCCCCGGGGTCGAGTTCTTCGACCTGGAGCACGCGGTGGGCGCGTTCGACTCGTCCCTGCCGCGCCTGCGCGTGATCGACGTCGAGGCGTTCGACCCGAACGAGTTCCTCTGACCCGCCGGGGGCGGCCCGCGGCTCAGTCCGTGGGCAGCTCCAGCAGGCGTTCGACGGTGGCGGCCACCCCGTCGTCGTCGCACGCCCCGACCACGCCGTCCGCCGCGGCCAGCAGCGACGGGTGGCCCGAGGCCACGGCCAGGCCGAGACCGGCCCACTGGAGCATCTCCAGGTCGTTGGGCATGTCCCCGAACGCGACGACGTCGGCCGGCGCGACCCCCCGGCTCGCGGCGAACTCGGCGAGGGTCGCCGCCTTGTGCACGCCGGGCGCGGACATCTCCACGAGCGCGATGCCGGGCGCGGAGTGCGTGGCGCTCACGAGCTCGTCCAGCTCGGCGCGGGCCGCGGCGAGGAAGGCGTCCGGGGACAGGGTGTCCGAGCGGGCCAGCAGCTTCACGACGCCCAGCCGACCCGGCAGCGCGGCCTCGAGCGTGGCCGCCGCGTGGACCTCGGCCCGGAACTCCGCGCGCTCGGAGAACGCGTGCTCCCAGAAGAAGCCCTCGAGGGTCTCGGCACCGAAGGACACGGTGCGGTCCAGCGCGCGCAGCCGGTCCGTGGCGGTCCACACGGCCTCGACGGGCATGGGGTGGGCGATCAGGACGTCGTCCGTGGCGGTGTCCACGACGACGGCGCCGTTGGAGCAGATCACCGGGCCGACGGGACCCAGCTGCGCGCTCAGCGGGCCGAGCCAGCGGAGGGGACGGCCGGTCACGAACACCACCTCGACGCCGGCGTCGTGGGCCTCGCGCAGCGCCGCGATGGTGCGCGGGCTCAGGCGCCCCGACCGCGTGTGCCGGTACCCGATGATGGTGCCGTCCAGGTCCGTCGCGATCATCCGCGGACGGCGCGAGGGCAGGGGCAGGGCGGGCATGCGCCCAGTCTAGGCCGGGGCCGTGCGGCGGGCCGGGGTGTCCTCCGCGGGCGAGCGGGGGCACGATGGGGGCGTGGACACCGCACAGCAGACCACCGCACAGGACACCGCCCCGGACCCCGCGTCGACGACGCCCCGCACGGTCACCGTCACCGGCGCCGCCGGCAACATCGGCTACGCGCTGCTCTTCCGCATCGCCGCCGGCGGGATGCTCGGCCCGGACACCCCGGTCCGGCTGCGCCTGCTCGAGATCCCGGCCGCCCTGGGCGCCGCGGAGGGCACCGCCATGGAGCTCGCCGACGCGGCCTTCCCGCTGCTGGCCGACGTGGAGGTCACGGAGGACCCGGCCCGCGCCTTCGACGGGGTGCAGCACGCGCTGCTCGTCGGCGCACGGCCGCGCACGAAGGGCATGGAGCGCGGCGACCTGCTCGAGGCGAACGGCGGGATCTTCGGGCCGCAGGGCCGGGCGATCAACGACCACGCGGCGCAGGACGTGCGGGTCGTCGTCGTCGGGAACCCGGCCAACACCAACGCGCTGATCGCCGCCGCCCACGCCCCGGACGTGCCGGCCGAGCGCTTCACGGCGCTGACCCGGCTGGACCACAACCGGGCCGTGGCGCAGCTGGCGGCGCGGGCCGGCGTCGCGGTGACGGACGTGTCCGGCGTGACGATCTGGGGCAACCACTCCGCCACCCAGTTCCCGGACCTCACCCACGCCCGCGTGCGGGTGGACGGGACGTGGCGGCCGGCGCTCGAGGTGGTGGACCCGGTGTGGGCGAGCGAGGAGTTCGTGCCGCGCGTGGCGAGGCGGGGCGCGGAGATCATCGAGGTGCGCGGGGCGAGCTCGGCGGCGTCGGCGGCGTCCGCGGCGATCGATCACATGCGCGACTGGACCCTCGGCACCGGTGTGGACGCGGACGGTGCGCCGCGCCGGACGTCGGCCGCGGTGGTCTCGGACGGCTCCTACGGGGTGCCGGAGGGGCTGATCAGCTCGTTCCCCGTGACCTCCGACGGCGGCACCGCGTGGCGGATCGTGCCGGGGCTGGAGCCGGACGAGTCCGTGCTGCCGGGTGAGGGCGGGCGGCTGGCCGCGACCGTCGCCGAGCTGGAGGCCGAGCGCGACGCCGTGCGAGGGCTGGGCCTGCTCTGAGGCGGCCGGGATCGTCTGCGTCTCTGACCCTTCTGGGGGCGTCCCCGCCCGCCGGAAGGGTCGGATGCGCAACAGATTCGTGCGGGGACGGGAGGGCGTGGGGTCAGTCCGCCAGCTCGGCCCGCGTGGGCGGGTCCGCCCCCGGGCGGGAGGCCGTGATCGCCGACGCGCGGGAGGCGTAGATCAGCACCGACTCGACGTCGGCCGGGTCCATCGCGTGCAGGCGGCCGCGGTTCGCGGCGCCGAGCAGGGAGCGGTCGTCGAGGGCGGCGAGCAGGGCGGCGGTGAACGAGTCGCCGGCACCCACGGTGTCCGCGACGTCCACGGGCACGATCGGGCGCTCCACCACGCCGTGCGCGGTGACGGCCACGATGTCCTCGGCGCCGCGGGTCATCACCACGAACGCCGGGCCCATCCGCTGCCACGCCTGCAGCGACTCGCGCAGCGGGCGGTCCGGGTACAGCCACGCGATGTCCTCGTCCGAGGCATGCACCACGTCCGCCAGCCGCACGGACTCCTCCGCGCGGGCGCGGGCGAACGCCCGGTCCGGCACGATCGTGGGCCGCACGTTGGGGTCGTAGCTGATGGTCGTCACCGCGGAGATCCGCTCGAGCAGGGCCATCACCTCGGCGTCGCCGGGGGCGAGCATGGTGGCGATGGAGCCGGCATGCATGTGGTGCAGCGGGCCGCCGGCGGCGTCGTCGAAGTCCCGGGCGAGCGCGGCGGCGGGCGGCAGCGTCCAGTCCAGCTCGAACTCATAGCTGGCGGCGCCCGTGGGGTCCAGACGCGCGGTGGCCACGGAGGTGGCGGCGGCATCCGGCTCGAGCAGGCAGCGCACGCCGTTCTCCCGCAGATGCGAGGCGATCATGTCCCCGTGCGCATCGCGGCCGAGGCGGCCGGCGAACAGGACGGGCCGCTCCAGCCGGCTCAGGCCCACGGCCACGTTCAGGGGGCTGCCCCCGACGTGCACGCGGGGGGTCGCGGTGTCCGAGACCACGACGTCGACGAGCGCCTCTCCGATCACACCACAGTACTGAGCCACGCGCCCCACGGTACCCTAATCACCGGCGCGGAACCGGGGCTGTGCGCAGGCTTCCAGGCCCCCGAGAAACGCCCGACACCCCCATCCCCGACCCCTCGGCAGGCGGCCATGTCCCCCACCCCCACCCGGCCCTCGCGCGGCGCCGGCTGGCGCCTCCACGGCGACGGCCGCACCATCACCCCGGGCACCGTCGTCGCCCCGGACGAGCGGCTGAGCTGGCCCCGGACCGTGGGCATCGGCGTGCAGCACGTGATGGCCATGTTCGGCGCCACCGTGCTCGTGCCCGCCCTGACCGGCATGCCCGCGACGACGGCGCTGCTCTTCTCCGGCCTGGGCACCCTGCTCTTCCTGGTCATCACGGGCAACCGCCTGCCCTCGTACCTGGGCAGCTCGTTCGCGTTCATCGCACCCCTGACGGCCGCCGCCGCGATCGGCGGCACGGGGGCCGCGCTCGGCGGCATCCTGGTGACGGGCCTGCTGCTCACGGTGATCGGCGCGATCGTGCACCGCGCCGGCACCGGGTGGATCCACGCGCTCATGCCGCCGGCGGTGATGGGCACGATCGTGGCCCTGATCGGCCTCAACCTCGCCGGCGCCACGACGACGGCCATGCAGGAGGTGCCGGTCACCACGTTCGGCACGGCCCTGGCGGTGGTGCTCACGGCCGTGACGTTCCGGGGGCTCCTGGGCCGCCTGTCCATCCTCGTGGGCATCGTGGTGGGCTACGTGCTGGCCCTCGCGCAGGGCCAGGTGGACTTCGCCGCCGTCGGGGAGGCCGCCTGGATCGGGCTGCCGCCCTTCCACGGCCCGGAGCTGCGCTGGGACCTGCTGCCCCTGTTCCTGCCCGTGGTGCTCGTGCTGGTCGCGGAGAACATCGGCCATGTCAGGACCGTCGGGCTGATGACCAAGCGCGACCTGGACCCGCTCACCGGCCGTGCCCTGATCGCGGACGGCCTGTCCACCATGCTCTCCGGCGCGGGCGGCGGCGTCGGCACCACCACGTATGCGGAGAACATCGGCGTGATGGCCAGCTCGCGCGTCTACTCGACGGCGGCGTACTGGGTGGCCGGCCTGACCGCGATCGCCCTCGCGTTCCTGCCGAAGTTCGGGGCCGCCGTCGCCACCATCCCGGCCGGGGTGGCCGGCGGCGCGGGCATCATCCTCTACGGGATGATCGGCATGATGGGCGTGCGCATCTGGGTGCAGAACCGCGTGGACTTCTCCAACACCGTGAACCTCATGACGGCGGGTGCGGGCCTGATCATCGCGATCGCCGACCCCCAGCTCGTGGTCGGCGGGCTCGTGTTCGGCGGCATCACGCTCGGCACGGTCGCCGCCCTGGTGGTGTACCACCTCATGACGGCGATCGCCCGCGCCCGCGGCACCGAGCCGGTGCCCGAGGACGAGGAGGAGTTCGAGGCCTCGGAGGCCGGCCGGCTCGGCTGACCCCGGCCCCGGGCGCCCCGCCTCGCGCATCCCCGCGCCACGCGCACTTTCGGTCGTGAGATAGGGCCAATCTCA
>NZ_KV825381.1:0-1720 GCF_001816085.1 Micrococcus sp. HMSC31B01 | reverse complement strand
GAGATAGGGCCAATCTCACGACCGAAAGCGCTGAGAACCCCCCTTTCACGTTCGAAAACGCGGGGTGGGCGGACTGGGGCGGGGCCGGCGGGGCTGGGGGGCGGGTCCCGTCAGCCGGCCGCGACCTCCTCGTCGGCGAGGGTGAGGACCTGGTCGAGCACGTCGAGGCCGAAGCGCAGGTCCTCGTCCGAGATGTTCAGCGGCGGGCACAGGTGGAACCGGTTCTCGGCCATGAACAGCAGCAGCCCCCGGTCCTTCGCCTCGGCCATCATCCGCCCCATCACGGGCGCGACCTGACCGAGCGGGGCCAGCCGCTCCCGGGTCTGCCGGTCCTTCACCAGCTCGACGGCCCAGAACGCGCCGGCGCCGCGCACATCGCCCACGCTCGGATGGGCCGCGGCGATCTCGGCCAGCCGCGGCCCGATGATCTCCTCGCCGATCCGCTTCGCGTTGGCCACCATGCCCTCCTCCTCCATCGCGGTGATCGCGGCGACGGCGGCCGCGCACGCGAGGGGGTGGCCCGAGTAGGTCAGGCCGCCGGGGTAGGGCGTGGTCGCGAAGCTCTCGTAGACGTCGTCGCTCATGGCGACGCCGCCCAGCGGCACGTACCCGGAGTTGACCCCCTTGGCGAACGTGACGATGTCCGGGGTGACGCCCGTCAGCTGGTGGCCGAACCACTCGCCCACGCGGCCGAAGCCGACCATGACCTCGTCGATGATCAGCAGGATCCCGTGCTCACGGCACAGCTCCTTGACGCCGGCCATGTAGCCGGGCGGCGGCAGGAAGATGCCCGCGGTGCCGGGGACGGCCTCGAGGATCACGGCGGCCACGGTGGAGGGGCCCTCGAGCTCGATCACGTCGCGCAGGTGGGCCAGCGCGCGCTCGGCCTCCTGCTCGTCGCTCTCCGAGCCGAACGCGGAGCGGTACGTGTACGCGGGCTGGAAGTGCACGACGCCGTCCGACGCCGAGTCCGAGCCCACGCGCCGCAGGGAGCCGGTCAGGTTCGCCGTCAGGCGCGTGGCGCCGTGGTACGAGAGGTACGCGGAGAGCACCTTGTGCCGGCCCGTGTGCAGGCGTGCCATCCGCACCGCGTGCTCGTTGGCCTCCGCGCCCGCGTTCGTGAAGAACACGTGGTTGATGGACTCCGGCAGCCGCTCCGTGATCAGCCGGGCCGCCTCGGACCGGGCGTCGTTGACGTGCTGCGGGGCCACGGTGGCGAGCGTCTCGGCCTGCTCCCGGATCGCGGCCACGATCTTCGGGTGGCGGTGGCCGACGTTCGTGAAGACGAGCTGCCCGCTGAAGTCGACCATGGGCCGACCCTCGCCGTCCCACACCCACGACCCCTCGGCGTCGAGGATGGTCATGGGTGTGAGGTCGCGCTGCGCGCTCCACGAGTGGAACACGTGCGCGCGGTCGAGCTCGTGGGCGCGGCGGCCGCGCTCGATGGCCTCGTCGCTGATCCGGGGGTCCCGGCGGCCGACGTGCTGCTGATGCTCGGACATGCGCCCTCCTTGAGTGTGATGCGGCTCATTCCGAGCATAGGCGCGCCCGCCCTCAGCGCGAGCTGGCGCCCCGCCGCCCGCGCGCCACCCCCACGAACGCCTGCACGAGCTCCGAGTCGGCCGCCTTGAGCCAGGCCAGGGCGACGTCCCAGCCGGGGTGGCGGGCGTCGTCGCCGCCGTGGCCCGCGGGATCCGCCCCGTCGACGACGGCGGCGCCC
>NZ_KV825380.1:491-6679 GCF_001816085.1 Micrococcus sp. HMSC31B01 | reverse complement strand
CCGTCGGCCCGGCCCCACCCGGCCGGGCCGACGGACCGGATCAGACCCCGAACATCCCGCACAACCCACACCACGGGAAGGACCGAACGAGCATGGCGAACTACACCGCTGCTGACATCAAGGCCCTGCGCGAGCGCACCGGCGCCGGCATGATGGACGTGAAGAAGGCTCTGGACGAGGCCGACGGCGACGCCGAGAAGGCCATCGAGATCATCCGCGTGAAGGGCCTCAAGGGCGCCACCAAGCGCGAGGGCCGCTCCGCCGCCGAGGGCCTCGTGGCCGCGACCGTCGAGAACGGCGTCGGCGTCATGATCGAGCTCAACTGCGAGACCGACTTCGTGGCCAAGGCCGACAAGTTCATCGCCCTGGGCGACGTGGTGCTGCGCGCCGCCGTCGCCTCCGGCGCCACCGACGTCGACGGCCTGCTGGCCTCCGACTACGAGGGCCGCACCCTGGGCGACTACGTGACCGAGGAGGGCGCCCTGCTGGGCGAGAAGGTGGCCGTGCGCCGCCTGGCCCGCGTGGAGGGCGCCTTCGTGGACGCCTACCTGCACAAGACCTCCAAGGACCTGCCGGCCCAGGTGGGCGTGCTCCTCGCCGTGGACGCCGACTCCGCCGACGCCAAGACCGCCGCGCACGACATCGCCGTGCACACCGCGGCCTATTCGCCCACGTCCCTCACCCGTGAGGACGTGCCGGCCGAGACCGTCGAGAACGAGCGTCGCATCGCCGATGAGACCGCCCGTGCCGAGGGCAAGCCGGAGCAGGCCCTGCCGAAGATCGTGGAGGGCCGCCTGACCGGCTTCTTCAAGGAGATCGTGCTCGTGGACCAGCCGTTCGCGAAGGACCCGAAGCAGACCGTCGGCAAGGTCGCCTCCGACGCCGGCACCAACGTCACCGGGTTCGCCCGCTTCCGCGTCGGCAACTGACCGCCGCACCCGGACCGGCCGCTCCCGGTCCACGCCCCGCGGGGGCGTAGGATCGGGAGCGACCCGAGGTCCACTCCGGCGCCGGATGGCGCCGACGACCATCGCATGACGGGGTGGCCGCCCCGACCGGGCGGCCACCCCGTCCGCGTGTCCGCCCCCGGGACGGCCGTCCCCGGCCCGACCCCCCACCGACCAGGAGATGCTTCCCATGGAGACGAACCGCGCCCCCGAGGACCCGACCACCGCCCACGCCCCGCAGACCTCGGACGACACCGGCCGCCGTCGCGTGCTCCTCAAGCTCTCGGGCGAGGTGTTCGGCGGCGGCAAGATCGGCGTGGACCCGGAGACCGTCCGCGGCATCGCCGAGCAGATCGCCGCCGCGGCGGACCAGGTGGAGATCGCGATCGTCGTCGGCGGCGGCAACTTCTTCCGTGGCGCCGAGCTGTCCGAGAACGGGATGGACCGCCGTCGGGCCGACTACATGGGCATGCTCGGCACCGTGATGAACTGCCTGGCCCTGCAGGACTTCCTCATCCAGGCCGGGGTCACCACGCGCGTGCAGTCCGCCATCCACATGGAGCAGGTGGCGGAGTCCTACATCCCGCTGCGCGCCATCCGCCACATGCAGAAGGGCCGCGTCGTGATCTTCGGCGCAGGCACCGGCCTGCCCTACTTCTCCACGGACACCGTGGCGGCCCAGCGTGCCCTCGAGGTCGGGGCGGACGAGGTCCTGATGGCCAAGTCCGGCGTGGACGGCGTCTACACCGCGGACCCCAAGAAGGACCCCACCGCCGAGCGTCTCACGCACCTGACCTACGACGAGGCGCTGCTGCGGAACATCCGCGTGATGGACCTGACCGCCATGACCATGTGCAAGGACAACGACCTGGACATGCGCGTGTTCGGCATGGAGGGCCCAGGCAACGTGACCCGCGCCCTGCTCGGCGAGCCGATCGGCACCACCGTCACCGTCTGAGGCGCGCCGCGTAGGATGGCGGCAGACCTGTTCCACCACACCGAGGAGACACCGTGATCCAGGAGACCCTGCAGTCCGCCGAAGAGCAGATGGACCGCACCATCGAGGCCACGCGTGAGGACTTCGCCTCCGTGCGCACGGGCCGCGCCAACCCGGGCCTCTACTCCAAGGTGATGGTCGACTACTACGGCTCGTTCACCCCGCTGCAGCAGCTGGCGTCCTTCACCACCACGGACGCCCGCACGCTGCTCATCACCCCGTTCGACCAGTCGGCCCTGCGCAACATCGAGAAGGCGCTGTCCGAGTCCGAGGTCGGCGCGAACCCGTCCAACGACGGCAAGGTCATCCGCATCGTGATGCCGGAGCTGACCGAGGAGCGCCGCAAGGAGTACGTGAAGCTGGTCAAGTCCAAGGCGGAGGAGCACAAGATCTCCGTGCGCAATGCCCGCCGCAAGGCCAAGGAGGCCATGGACAAGGCCGTCAAGGACGGCGAGGTCGGCGAGGACGAGGGCGCCCGCGGCGAGAAGGAGCTGGACGCGCTCACCAAGCGCCACGTCGAGCTCATCGACGAGATGGCCAAGAACAAGGAGCAGGAGCTGCTGGAGGTCTGAGCCTCCCGCCGTCCGCGCTCGTCCCATGACCTCCGCCGTGCCCACCTCGCCCGCACCCCCGCGCGGCGGCCGCGACCTCAAGTCCGCCGTCCTCGTGGGGGTGGGGCTGCTGGCGACGGCCCTGGTCGGCCTCTTCTGGCTCGACTGGCTGCTGGTCGTGCTCGTGGTCGCCCTGCTGGTCGGCGCGGTGTCCGAGATCGCGACGGCGGTACGCGGCATCGGCCTGGACGTGCCGCGGCCCCCGCTCTGGGTGGCCGCGGCGGCCCTGCCGCTCACCGCGTGGCGGTGGGGGGTGCCCGCGCTGTTCATCGCCCTGGTGGCATGCCTGGCGCTGGTGGCCGTGTGGACGGCGCTGACGCGCCGGCGCCCGGCGGGCCAGTTCATGCTCGCGGGCGTGTTCATCGTGCTGTGGGCGCCGTTCCTGCTCTCCTTCGCCGCTGCGCTCCTGGACGAGCCGCTGGGGCACCGCATGGTGGCGATCCTGCTGCTGATGGTGGTCTCCAACGACACGTTCGGCTACATCGTGGGCTACCGCCTCGGCCGCACCCCGATCGCCCCGCGCATCAGCCCCAAGAAGTCCTGGGAGGGCCTGGCCGGCTCCCTGGCGGGCTCGGTGCTGGTGGGCGTCGTCGCCGTCCCCCTGCTGGTCGGCCAGCCGTGGTGGATCGGCGCCGTCCTCGGCGTGACCACCGTCGCCGCCGCCACCGCGGGGGACTTCTCCGAGTCCATGGTCAAGCGTGAGCTCGGCATCAAGGACATGTCCTCCGCCCTGCCCGGCCACGGCGGCGTGATGGACCGCCTGGACTCCCTCGTGTTCGCCGCGCCGGTGGCCTACACCGTGCTGGCGCTGCCCCTGACCTGATCCACCCCTCGACCCGGCACGGCCGGGACCCGCACCGCAGGAGACGCCCATGACCCCCCGCACCACCCCGGACACCGAGCCGGTCTTCGAGCTCGTCGAGCAGGACGAGATCGGCTACGAGACCACCCACGTGGACGCCTTCATGGCGCGTGCCCGTGAGGCGCGCGACGGCGGTGCCCCGCTGACGGCGGAGGAGGTGCGCCAGGCCCGCTTCGCGACCGTCAACGGCGGCTACGCCACCGACGAGGTGGACGACGAGCTGGACCGTCTGGAGGAGGAGCTGGCCGCCGCCGAGCGTCAGGCCTTCGTCGCCGAGCGCGGGGACGAGGACTGGGCCGCGGACCTCGAGGAGCGCGTGGCCGAACTCGTGGCCCGCGCCGATCGGGCCCCGGCGGAGCGCTTCCGCCGCCCCTCCCGCGCGGACGCTGTGAGCTACGACGTGGACCAGGTGGACGCGCTCGTGGACCGCCTGCGCGTCACCCTGGCCGGCGCGGAGGGCTCGACGGATCCCGACGCCGAGGGCGGGCTGACCGCGGACGACGTGCGCCGCGCGTCGTTCGGCGAGGCGGAGGGTGCCGCCGGCTACGAGGAGGGCCAGGTCGACGCCTACCTCGACGCCGCCGTCGACGTGCTGCTGCGCCGCGCCTGACACCCTGCCCTCGCGCGGCGGCCCGGGAGAGTGGCGCAGATCACACTGGAGTGATTACAATCACACCACCGAGACGCCGCGCGCTCCACCCCTGCTCGCGCATGCGTACAACTCCCTCGCCCCGCACCGTGGGCGTCGATCGGAAGGCAGTGCAGTGACCCTCGTGGACCACACCCGTCCCACCGGCGGACAGTCCGCCGGCTCTCCGCCCCCGGCGGGCCCGGCCGAGGCCGTGATGCTCCAGGTGCTCGACGCGGAGGGCCGCCGCCGTCCGCAGCCGGAGCTCGACCCGTGGATCGAGGACGTCGACGCCGACGCCCTCGCCGCGCTGTACCGCCAGATGGCCGTGGTCCGTCGCCTCGACGTCGAGGCCACGCACCTGCAGCGTCAGGGCGAGCTGGCCCTGTGGCCGCCGCTGCTGGGCCAGGAGGCCGCCCAGGTGGGCTCCGCCGTCGCGCTGCGCCCGGACGACTTCGTCTTCCCGTCCTACCGCGAGAACGGCGTGGCCCTGCTGCGCGGCGTCCCCGCGCTGGACCTGCTGCGGGTGTGGCGCGGCTCCACGTTCTCGAGCTGGGACCCGAACGAGACGCGGGTGGCCACCCAGCAGATCATCATCGGCGCGCAGGCCCTGCACGCCGTCGGCTATGCGATGGGCGTCCAGCGGGACCAGGCGGACGTCGCCACGATCGTCTACTTCGGCGACGGCGCCACGAGCCAGGGAGACGTCAACGAGGCCATGGTCTTCAGCGCCTCGTACCAGTCGCCCGTGGTGTTCTTCTGCCAGAACAACCACTGGGCCATCTCCGAGCCCGTGCGCCTGCAGACCCGCCGCAGCATCGCGGACCGCCCGTGGGGCTTCGGCATCCCGTCGATGCGCGTGGACGGCAACGACGTCCTGGCCGTGCTCGCCGCGACCCGCGCCGCCGTCGAGCGCGCGGCCGACGGGGGCGGTCCCACCTTCATCGAGGCCGTCACCTACCGCATGGGCCCGCACACCACCGCGGACGACCCCACCCGCTACCGGGACGACGCCGAGCTCGAGGCCTGGAAGGCCCGTGACCCGTTGACCCGCGTGGAGGCGCACCTGCGCACCCTCGATGTGGACGTGGACGCCGTGCTCGCACAGGCCCAGGCCGAGGCCGACGAGCTGGCGGCCGAGGTCCGCCGCGCCCTCGAGGCGCTCGAGGAGGACGGCGCGGACAGGCTCTTCGACGAGATCTACGCTGAGCCCCACCAGGAGCTCGAGCGGCAGCGCCGCGAGCACGCCCTCTACCTGCAGCAGTTCGACGACGAGGAGGCGGGCGCGTGAGCGAGCGCATGACCTTCGGCCGTGCGATCAACCGCGGCCTGCACCGTGCCCTGGCCGACGACCCCAAGGTCCTGCTCATGGGCGAGGACATCGGCGCCCTCGGCGGCGTGTTCCGCATCACCGACGGCCTGCAGGCCGAGTTCGGCGAGGACCGGGTGCTCGACACCCCGCTGGCCGAGTCCGGCATCGTGGGCACGGCCATCGGCCTGGCGATGCGCGGCTACCGGCCCGTCGTCGAGATCCAGTTCGACGGCTTCGTGTACCCGGCGTTCGACCAGATCGTGGCGAACCTGGCCAAGCTGCGTGCCCGCACCCGCGGCGCCGTGCCGATGCCGGTCACCATCCGCATCCCCTTCGGCGGCGGCATCGGCTCCCCGGAGCACCACTCCGAGTCGCCCGAGGCCTACTTCCTGCACACCGCGGGCCTGCGCGTGGTCTCCCCGTCCTCCCCACAGGAGGGGTACGACCTCATCCGCGCCGCGATCGCCTCGGAGGACCCGGTGGTCTACCTCGAGCCCAAGCGTCGCTACCACGACAAGGGCGACGTGGACCTGGACGTCGCGATCCCGCCGATGAGCCCGGCCCGCATCCTGCGCGAGGGCCGTGACGCCACGCTCGTGGCCTACGGCCCGCTCGTGAAGACCGCCCTGCAGGCCGCCGAGGTGGCGGCCGAGGAGGGCGTCGAGGTCGAGGTGGTCGACCTGCGCAGCCTGTCCCCGCTGGACACCGGCCTCGTCGAGTCCTCGGTGCGGCGCACCGGCCGGCTCGTCGTGGCGCACGAGGCCTCCCGCACCGGCGGCCTCGGCGCCGAGCTCGTGGCCACGGTGGCCGAGCGCGCGTTCCACTGGCTCC
>NZ_KV825380.1:0-471 GCF_001816085.1 Micrococcus sp. HMSC31B01 | reverse complement strand
TGGCTCGAGGCCCCGCCGGTGCGCGTCACCGGCATGGACGTGCCCTACCCGCCGTCCAAGCTCGAGCACCTGCACCTGCCGGACCTCGACCGCATCCTCGACGGCCTGGACCGTGCTCTGGGCCGACCGAATTCGCTGGACTCCGTGGACGCGTTCGCCGCCCCCGAGACCGCCGAGCAGTTCCTCGCGGCCCAGAACGCCGGGGAGGAGACCCGATGAGCCAGAAGACCTTCCGCCTGCCCGACCTCGGCGAGGGCCTGACCGAGTCCGAGATCGTGACGTGGCGCGTGGCCGAGGGCGACGCGGTGAGCGTGAACCAGGTGCTCGCCGACGTCGAGACGGCCAAGGCCGTGGTCGAGGTCTCGAGCCCGTTCGCGGGCGTCGTCGCGGCCCTGCACGGCGCCGAGGGTGAGACCCTCGAGGTCGGTGCGCCCCTGGTGACCTTCACCCTCGAGGGCGCCGAGCCCGACG
>NZ_KV825379.1:0-4877 GCF_001816085.1 Micrococcus sp. HMSC31B01 | reverse complement strand
CGGCCCTGCAGGGCCCCACGCCGGAGGAGCGCGCGCGCCTGCCCAAGGCGGGTCCGCGCCTGGCGCAGGTGCTGCTGGCGATCCTCGCCCCGCTCGCCCTGCTGCTGGCCGCCGTCCGCCTCGTGGCGAGCCCGGTGTTCCTGTGGCTGGAGTACCACCGGCCCGGGTTCCCCGCGGACCGGTTCGGCTTCACCCTCGCCGACCGCATGCACTACGGCTCCGCCGGGCTGGACTACGTGACCAATCTGGCCGGGCCGCGGTATCTCAGCAGCCTCACGCACCAGGGCGCGCCCCTGTTCACCGAGGTCGAGGTCGACCACATGACGGACGTGAAGACCGTGCTGTGGATCGCCACCGCGGCGCTCGTGGTGCTCGTGGTGGTGTGCGCCCTGCTCATCGCGTCCCTGCTGCGCACCAGCCCCGGCGGGGTGCGCCGCGCCCTGTTCGCCGGCGCCGTGTGGCTGCCGCTCGCGGTGATCGCGCTCGCGGTCCTGGCGGTGCTGGGCTGGGAGACGTTCTTCGCCGGGTTCCACTCGCTGTTCTTCGCGGACGGCACGTGGACGTTCTCCGTGCAGGACGCGCTGATCCGCCTGTACCCGAGCCAGTTCTGGATCGACGCCGCCGCCGCGGTGGGCCTCATCAGCCTGCTGACCGCCCTGCTCACGCTCGTCTTCACCTGGCCAACGCGCCGCCGTCGCGAGCGCACCGCGGACCAGCGCAGTGCCTTCGAGTCCACGCGCCTGCGCTGGGCCCGCGAGGAGGACGCGCAGCTGCGGTGACGGGCCGCTGAGGCCCCCGCACGAACGCGCCCCGCCCCCCAGTGATGGGAGGCGGGGCGCGGTGCGTCCGGCGGGTGTGCGGGTCTCAGGAGGACGGGGACCCGTCCACGAACGGGTAGTCCGTGTAGCCGTGCGCCCCGCCCGTGTAGAACGTCGTCGGGTCCGGCTCGTTGAGGGGCAGCCCCTCGCGCCAGCGGCGCGCCAGGTCCGGGTTGGCGATCAGCTCGCGGCCCACGGCCACCGCGTCGGCCAGGCCGTCCTCCACGATCCGGCGGGCCTCCTCCAGGCCCGTGACCGCGCCGAAGCCGCTGTTGAGCACCAGGGGCCCGGAGAAGGACTCGCGCAGGTGCGCCGCGAGGTCACCGGCCACGTCCTGGTGGATGACGGACAGGTAGGCCAGGTCCAGGTCGGCGAGGCCGGCCAGGAGAGCGTCGTAGGTGGCCAGGACGTCCGCGCGGTCCTCCTCGATGGTGCCCTGCACGTTGTGCTCGGGGGAGATGCGCAGGGCGGTGCGCTCGGCGCCGATGGCCTGGGCGACGGCGCGCACCACCTCCACGGTGAGGCGCGCCCGGTTCTCGGGGGAGCCGCCGTAGGCGTCCTCGCGGGTGTTGCTGGAGGGCGCCAGGAACTCGTGGAGCAGGTACCCGTTGGCGCCGTGGACCTCCACGCCGTCGAGCCCGGCCTCGACGGCCCGGCGGGCGGCGTCGGCGAATTCGGCCACCACGCGGGGCAGCTCCTCCGTGTCCAGGGCGCTGGGCACCGGCCCCTCCATCTTGCCGCTGAACCCGCGCACCGGCACCCCGGGGGCGATGGCGCTGGGGGCCTCCGGCTCCGCGCCGCGCAGCAGGTCCGGATGGCACATGCGCCCGCCGTGCATGACCTGGACGAACACGTGTCCGCCGGCCTCGTGGACGGCCTGCGCCACGGCACGCCACCCGTCGGTCTGGGCGTCGTCGGCGAGGCCGGTCTGGCCGGGGAACGCCCGGCTGCGGAAGGAGGGGAAGGCGCCCTCGGTGACGAGCAGTCCGGCAGTGGCGCGCTGGGCGTAGTGCTCGGCGTGCAGCTCGGTGGGGACGCCGTCCTCGCCCGCCCTCTGGCGGGTCAGGGGGGCCATGACGATGCGGTTGTCCAGGCGCAGGGCGCCGACGTCCAGGGGGTCGAACAGGGAGGGCACGGTGGTTCCGATCGCTCGGGGAGATGGTCCTCCGCGCCAACCGGCCGCCGCCGGAGGTTATTCCGGAGGCAGGGCATTCCGGCGGCGGGGGTGCGGCGCCCTCCCTCAGCGGCGGTAGAGGGCCTCGACGTCCTCGGCGTGGTCCTCGATCACCTGGGCCCGCTTGAGCTTCTGGGACTGGGTGACGTGCCCGGAGTCCTCGGTGAACGGGTGGTCCAGGATGCGGAAGCGGCGGATGGACTCGGCGCGGGAGACGCCCGCGTTGACCTGGTCCACCGCCTCCTGGATCGAGGCCAGCACGGTGGGGTCCGTCGCGGCCTCGGCCGGCGTGAGGCTGAGCTCGCGGTCCAGGGCCCACTGGGTGAGGGCCTCGGAGTCCAGGGTGATGAGGGCGCCCACGAACGGGCGGTTCTCCCCGACCACCACGACGTGCTCGATGAGCCGGTGCTGGCGCAGCGCCTCCTCCATGGGCGTGGGGTACACGTTCTTGCCGCCGGCGGTGATGATCACGTCCTTCTTGCGGCCGGTGATCCGCAGGAAGCCGTGCTCGTCCAGCGCGCCGATGTCCCCGGTGCGGAAGAAGCCGTCCTCCATCGCCTCCGCCGACGCCTGCGGCATGCCGTGGTAGCCGTCGAACACCACGGGGCCGCGGATGAGGATCTCGCCGTCCTCGGCGATCTTCACCGTCACCCCGGCCACGGGCAGGCCCACGGTGCCCACGCGGTGCGCGCCGGGGATGTTCACGGTGGCCGGCGCGGTGGTCTCCGTGAGGCCGTAGCCCTCCACGATCGGAATGCCGGCGCCGCGGAAGAAGTGCACCAGCTCCGGGGAGAGGGCGGACGCGCCGGACACGCACGAGATCACCTCGCCGCCGAGGGCCTCCCGGATCTTGCGGTAGACCAGCCGGTCGAACAGCGCGCGCCGGGCGCGCAGCAGGGCCGAAGGCCCGGGGCCGTCCCCGAACTCGGCCTCGTCCACGGCCGTGGACCACTCGATGGCGGTGCGCTTGGCGGCCGCGTAGATCGGCCCGGTGCCGCTCTTCTGGGCCTTGGCCTCGATGCCGGCCTCGACCTTCTCGAACACGCGCGGCACGGCCAGCAGCCACGTGGGGTGGAAGGAGGCGAGGTCGCCGAGCAGCGTGGCCGGGGAACCGGAGTGGGCCACCTGGATGCGGGCGTACAGGCAGATGACCTGGACGGCGTGGGCGAGCACGTGGGCCAGCGGGAGGAAGAGCAGGGTGCGCGACGTCGTCGTCTCCGGGGACCACTGGACCACCTCGCGCGCGAAGTGCAGCACGTTGATGGCCGCGCCCACGAAGTTGCCGTGCGTGATCACGGCGCCCTTCGGCCGTCCGGTGGTGCCGGAGGTGTAGACGATCGAGGCGGGGCTGGCGAGGGTCGCCAGGGAGCGGGCGTGCTCGACGGCGTCGTCCGACACGAACGCGCCGGCCTCGGCCAGCTCCGCCAGTCCGGCGTCCGTCAGCGGGAACGTCGCCACGTCCACGCCCGCGTGCCCGGCGGCCTCGGCGACGCGCTCGCCGAGCTCCTCGCTGCCGACGGCGACCACCCGCAGGCCCGAGTCCGTGACGATGTGTTCCACCTGGTGGGCCGAGGAGGTCTCGTAGATCGGCACGGAGACGGCGCCGGCGAACCACACGGCCTGGTCGAGGACGGCCCACGCGTAGGAGGTGGGGGAGAACAGGCCCACCCGGTCCCCGGGCTGGACGCCGCGGGCGATGAGGCCGGCCGCCACGGCGCGCACCTGGGTGAGGAACGCGGTGAAGTGGACGTCCACCCAGCCGCCCGCGCCGTTGCGCACGGCGTACACGGGGGCGTCCGGCCGGTTGGCACAGGAGGTGACGATCAGGTCCGTGATGTTGGAGTCCGCCGGCGGCATGCCGACGAGCTCGGTGGCGGACTCATGGACGGGGCTCTGGTTCTGCACGGTCCGAGCGTATCCATTTCCGGGCGTGCGGCGCGCGGTCGGGCACGCCCGCGCCCGGGACGCGACCGTCAGATCCAGCTGCTGAACCACATCCGCCAGCGCCACTGGTCGTACGGGATCACGTCGCCGATCCAGACGGGCAGGAAGAACAGGGACACGGCGACGGCGATCGTCACGTACGCCAGCACCAGAGCCGAGCCCCAGCGGGGCCCGGGCCGGCGACCCGGCCGCAGCAGCAGCGAGAGCGCCAGGGCGATCATCATCACGAGGAAGGGCTCGTAGGCGATCGTGTAGAAGAAGAACATGGTCCGCTCGGGCCACAGGAACCACACCAGCTGCCCGGCCGCGTAGGCGCCGAGCAGGGCGCCGGCCCGCCAGTCCCGGTGGCGCACCAGCAGCCACACGCACACGAGGACGGCGGCCAGGCCCGTCCACCACACGAACGGGTTGGCGATGTCCGTGATGGCCGCCGAGCACGCGCCCGCGGCGTCCGCCGGGCAGATCCCCTCGCCGGGCTCTGCGCCCTCGTAGTAGTAGCTCACGGGCCGGCCCATGAACGGCCAGGTCCACGGGTTGGCGGCGTAGTCGTGGGGGCTGGTGAGGCCCTGGTGGAAGGTCGTGGACTCCACGTGGTAGTGCCACAGGGAGCGCAGCGGGCCGGGGACCAGCCCGGCGAGCAGGCCCTCCGGCGGGTTGTCCCGGTGCCAGTCCCGGTAGTAGCCGCCCTCCGTGACGAACCAGCCGGTCCACGAGGCCAGGTAGGCGACCAGGCCGCCGCCCACCACGACCACGAACGCGTACAGGCCGTCCTTCTCGACGCCGGCCCACGCCCAGCGCCGCACCCCGGCGGTCCGGCGCGCGGACATGTCCCACAGGACCGTGAGCAGGCCGAAGGCCGCCATGAACGCCAGCCCGGAGAGCTTCACGGCGCAGCCGGCGCCCAGCAGCACGCCCGCCAGCAGTCGCCACGGGCGCCAGCC
>NZ_KV825378.1:0-723 GCF_001816085.1 Micrococcus sp. HMSC31B01 | reverse complement strand
GGTGCGGCCGGCGTCGGGCTGCGCGCGGGTGTTCACGAGGGGCTCCTCCTGGATCGCGGGACCCGCGCGCCGGGGACCGGGCGCAGGGCATGGGCCAGCATAGCGCGGGCGGGCGGGGGCCGCGCCGAGATCAGTGCTCGGGTGCGGCGGTGAGGAAGTCGATGAGCTCCTCCACGCGGCCCAGCAGGGACGGCTCGAGGTCCGCGTACGTGGTGACGTGGGAGAGCAGCCGCTTCCACCCCAGCCCCGTGGCCTCCTTGCTCCCGTGCGGCCAGCCCAGTCCCCGCAGGATCCCCGTCTTCCAGTCCTGCCCCTTCGGCACGACGGGCCACGCGGGGATGCCGAAGACGGAGGGCTTGATGACCTGCCAGACGTCCACGTAGGGGTGACCGAGGATGAGCACGTTGCCCGCGGCCCCCGGCACGCGCATGGCCTCGGCCGCGAGGCGCTCCTCCTTGGACCCGGTGACGAGATGGTCCACGAGGATCCCGAGCCGGCGCCGCGGACCGGGGGCGAACGCACGGATCGCCCCGGCGAGGTCGTCCACGCCGTGCAGGGGCTCCACGACGATGCCCTCGAGGCGCAGGTCCTCGCCCCACACCTTCTCCACCAGCTCGGCGTCGTGCACGCCCTCCACCCAGATGCGAGAGGCGCGGGCAGTGCGGGCCCGCGCCCCCTCGACCCGTCGCGAGCCGGAGGCGGTGCGGGCCGGCGCCGCCGGGG
>NZ_KV825377.1:0-684 GCF_001816085.1 Micrococcus sp. HMSC31B01 | reverse complement strand
CGCGTGCGCGCCGAGGCCGAGGGGCTCGCGGCCCTGCGCTCCCGGCCCGTGCTGGCCCGTCCGCACGTGATGGTGGACACCCGGCAGGAGGAGACGGACCGGTGGCGCGAGCGCGGCCGGTCCGCCCTGGGCCACCGGCTCGTCCGCGAGCAGGACGCCCTCACGCAGCTGCGCGCCCGCGTCCGCGCCCTGTCCCCGCAGCGCACCCTGGACCGCGGCTACGCCGTGGTCCAGCACGCCGGACAGGTCGTGCGCGACGCGGACCAGGTCGCCCCGGACGACCGGCTCGACATCCTCGTGGCGGCCGGACGGATCGCCGCGGACGTCGTCGCGACGCATCGGCCCACCCCGACCCCATCCCACGAGAGGACACGACAGGCATGAGTGAGCAGGGCATGGAGCAGACGCAGGACGCGGGCCGCCCGAGCGGCGTGGAGGGCTTCACCTCCGCGGACGTCTCGGACGTGGCCCAGATGAGCTACGAGCAGGCGCGCGCCGAGCTGATGGAGACCGTGGGGAGGCTGGAGGCCGGTGGCGCCGGCCTCGAGGAGTCCCTGGCCCTGTGGGAACGCGGGGAGGCGCTGGCCGACCGCTGCCAGGCCTGGCTGGACGGCGCCCGCGCCCGCCTCGACCAGGTGCGCGGCGAGGCCGCCCCCGACGTCGACTGACCACGCCCCCCCCACT
>NZ_KV825376.1:0-2213 GCF_001816085.1 Micrococcus sp. HMSC31B01 | reverse complement strand
CGACCGCGGCCCCCGCCGGCAGGGCGCGCCCGCCGCGGCCCGCGCGTCGGACCATCCACCAGCGCTGTGTCGAGCCCACGAGCACAAGCGCCAGCACCGCACCCCAGGGCAGGGTCCAGCCGCCCGGCAGGGAGGCCAGGTTCAGATGGACGGCGGTGCCGAGCGCGCCGGCGACGACGCCGAGCAACGCCCCGCCCACCACGTCGGCGGGCCGGGCGCGGCGGCGGGGACGCTCAGGCACGGGCGCGGGCGCGCGCGGCCTTCAGGCGCTCATTGGCGTCCAGGACGACCTTGCGGATGCGGATGTCCTCGGGGGTGATCTCCACGCACTCATCCTCGCGGGCGAACTCGAGGGACTCCTCCAGGGTGAGCCGGCGCGGGGGCGTCAGGCCCTCGAACGACTCGGAGGAGGCCGCACGCATGTTGGTGAGCTTCTTCTCCTTGGTGATGTTCACGTCCATGTCGTCGGCGCGCGAGTTCTCGCCCACGATCATGCCCTCGTACACCTCGGCGCCCGGCTGCACGAAGAAGGTGCCGCGCTCCTGCAGGTTGATCATGGCGAACGGCGTGGCGGAGCCCGCCCGGTCGGCCACGAGGGAGCCGTTGGTGCGGTACTCGATCTCACCGGTCCACGGCTCGTAGCCGGCCGCGTAGGAGGAGGCGATGCCCGCGCCGCGGGTCTCGGTGAGGAAGCGGGTGCGGAAGCCGATCAGGCCGCGGGCCGGGACCAGGAACTCCATGCGGATCCAGCCCGTGCCGTGGTTGGACATCTCCTGCATGCGGCCCTTGCGGGCGGCCATGAGCTGCGTGACCGCGCCCATGAACTCCTCGGGGATGTCGATGGTCATGCGCTCCATCGGCTCGTGGACCTTGCCGTCCACGGTCCGGGTGACCACCTGCGGCTTGCCCACGGTGAGCTCGAAGCCCTCGCGGCGCATCTGCTCCACGAGGATGGCCAGGGCGAGCTCGCCGCGGCCCTGCACCTCCCACGCATCCGGGCGTTCGGTGGGGAGCACCTTGAGCGAGACGTTGCCGATCAGCTCCTTGTCCAGGCGGTCCTTCACCTGGCGGGCCGTGACCTTGGCGCCCTTGACGCGGCCGGCCAGCGGGGAGGTGTTGATGCCCACGGTCATGGAGATGGCCGGGTCGTCCACCGTGATCAGCGGCAGCGGCTTCGGGTTCTCCGCGTCGGTGAGGGTCTCGCCGATCATGATGTCCTCGATGCCGGCGACGGCGACGATCTCGCCCGGGCCGGCCTCCTCCGCGGGCACGCGCCCGAGGCCCTTGGTGGCCAGCAGCTCGGTGATCTTCACGGTCTTCAGGGCGCCGTCCTGGCGGGCCCACGCGACCTGCTGGCCCTTGCGAAGGGTGCCGTTGAAGATGCGCAGCAGCGCGAGGCGGCCGAGGAACGGGGAGGCGTCCAGGTTGGTGACGTGCGCCTGGAGGACCTCGCCCTCGGTGTAGGACGGGGCCGGGATGTGCTCCATGATCACGTTGAAGAGGGCCTCGAGGTCCTCGGCCTCCGGCAGGGCGCCGTCGGCGGGCTGGGTCAGGGAGGCGCGGCCGGCCTTGCCCGAGGCGTAGACGACGGGGACGTCCAGCACCGAGTCGAGGTCCAGGTCCGGGTCCTCCTCGGCCAGGTCCGAGGCCAGGCCGAGCAGCAGGTCCATGGAGTCGGAGACGACCCCGTCGATGCGCGCGTCGGGGCGGTCCGTCTTGTTGACCACAAGGATCACGGGCAGCTTGGCCGCGAGGGCCTTGCGGAGCACGAAGCGGGTCTGGGGCAGCGGGCCCTCGGAGGAGTCCACGAGCAGCACGACGCCGTCCACCATGGACAGGCCGCGCTCCACCTCGCCGCCGAAGTCGGCGTGGCCGGGGGTGTCGATCACGTTGATGGTGACGGTCTCGCCCTCGGGGGCGGACGGGCCGGAGTAGAACACCGTGGTGTTCTTGGCGAGGATCGTGATCCCCTTCTCCTTCTCCAGGTCCCCGGAGTCCATGACCCGCTCGGCGACGTCGCCGTGCGTGTTGAAGGCACCGGTCTGGCGCAGCATGGCGTCCACCATCGTGGTCTTGCCATGGTCCACGTGGGCCACGATGGCCACGTTACGCAGATCGGAGCGGCGGGTTTCGGTCGAGGTCATGGGCGTCCTGTCCGGTTCGACATCAAAGGGGTGGAGGCACACGACGACGGCGGCCCCCGTGCGATTGTA
>NZ_KV825375.1:0-1015 GCF_001816085.1 Micrococcus sp. HMSC31B01 | reverse complement strand
GGCGCCCGTCCCGGAGGGGACGGGCGCCGCGGCGTCAGCAGGTCGTGGTCGACGTCGGCGGGGCGGTCAGTCCTCGCGCGCCTGGTAGGCCCGCTCCCCCTCGGAGGCGGAGACGTGATCCTGCGGGAGGGACTCGTCCAGGCGGATCACGCCGTAGCTCCAGCCCCGGCGGCGGTAGACCACGGAGGGCACGCCGGTCTCGGCGTTCTGGAAGAGGAAGAAGTCATGGCCCACCAGCTCCATCGCGTCCACGGCCTCGTCCACGCTCATGGGGGTCGCGGGGAACGCCTTCTGACGGATGCGCACCGGGGTGCCCACCTCGGGGGCGTCCTGCTCGGCGGCCTCCTCCGCGGCCAGCGCGGCACCCGACGGCGGCAGCGGCGGCACGAATCCGACCTCGCCCGCGCCGCGGGAGGCGCCGAGCTTGCCGTGACGGCGGTCCTTGCGGCGGTCGCGCATGCGCCGCAGGCGCTCGGCCAGTCGGGTGGCGGCCTGGTCGAAGGCGACCAGCTTGTCGTCCGCGTCGGCCTCGGCCCGCACGACGTCCCGCGGGCCGCGGACCGTCAGTTCCACGCGGACCGTCTCGTCCGAGTGCTTGTGGTGGGAGGACTTCGTCACGCGGACCTCGAGCGTGTCGGCGCCCTCGGCGAGCGGCTGGAGGCGCTCGGTGCGCTCGACGACGTGGTCGCGGAAGCTCTCCGGGAGCCTGAGGTTGCGGGCGATGTAGCTGACATCCATGGTCATGGCGTCCTCCTGGTCCGACTCTCACGGGTCCGGCCTCGGGAGGGGAGGTGCGCCTCGGTGTCGCGTCCGCAGGGCGGCGGCGGGTCCGAGGGTGCGACCTCCTTCCAACCGTCGGCAGGACGGGAACCGTAGGGGCGATTCCGTGCCGTTCACCCTACCCGGGGGCCTGGCCGGGGGCCAGGCTCGGCGGGGTCCCGCGGCGGGGCCACGGCCGCGAGCACGACGGCCCCGACGGGGGGCCCGCCGGCTGCGGCGCATCGCCGCCCACTAC
>NZ_KV825374.1:0-535 GCF_001816085.1 Micrococcus sp. HMSC31B01 | reverse complement strand
GCACGCCGCCTCCCTGCGCGAGCTGCCCGCCTCGGTGGGCCGCCTGCAGCCGGGCGACCCCGCCATCCCGACCATCTTCCTGGAGGACTGACCCATGGAGAACCTGAACCGCGCCCTGGTGATCGTGGACGTGCAGAACGACTTCTGCGAGGGCGGCGCCCTCGGCGTGACCGGCGGCGCCGCCGTCGCGGCCGGGGTCAGCGAGCACCTGGCCGAGCACGCGGACGCCTACGCGGCCGTGGCCGCCACGCGCGACTGGCACGTCGACCCGGGCACGCACTTCGCCGCGGCCACCGGCGCCGAGCCGGATTTCCGCACCACCTGGCCGGTGCACTGTGTGGCCGGCACCGCCGGCGCCGAGCTGCATCCCGACCTGGACGCCGAGCACCTCGACGCCGAGTTCCTCAAGGGCCTGCACACGGACGCCTACTCCGGCTTCGACGGCGCCCTCGGCGAGCCCGACGCCGTCCCGACCGGGGCCGCGGGCGAGCGCCCCTCCGGGACCGTCGGCCCGTACGGGGCCACCGCCGTGGCC
>NZ_KV825373.1:0-3650 GCF_001816085.1 Micrococcus sp. HMSC31B01 | reverse complement strand
CGCCGACGGCGCCGGCCGCGTGCTGGCCGCCGCCGTCCGCGAGACGTTCGAGGAGACCGGAGTGCTCCTGGCCCGGGACGCCGCCACCGGCACCCCCGTGGACCCGGCCCGGGTGGCCGCGTTCCCCGACGAGCTGCGCGACGCCGTCGAGCGCCACGAGGTGGACTTCGGGGATCTGCTCGACCGCGAGGGGCTGCGCCCCGACGCCGGCGCGCTCGTGCCGTGGTCCCGGTGGATCACCCCGCACGGGGGCCCGCGCCGCTACGACACGTTCTTCTTCGCCGTCCACCTGCCGCAGGGTCAGTCCCCCGAGCGGATGTCCTCCGAGGCGGCCAGCCACGGCTGGGCGTCGCCCGCCGAGCTGCTGCGCCGCTTCCGGGCCGGCGAGGTCAACCTGATGGCCCCCACGTGGTGGCAGCTGCGCACCCTGGTCGACGCCGGCGAGGACCTCCACGCGGGCCGCTCCCGGTTCGAGCCCCTCGAGGGGGTCATGCTCGTGGCCGGGCAGGGGCCCGTGTTCCGCCACGCGGACGAGTATCTGCGTGACCTGACGGCGTTCCGTGCGGCCGCGCAGGTGGAGGAGTCCAAGGACAACATCCTCTGAGCGCTCCCGGCTCCGGTCCGTGCGGCGGGCGACGGGCCGGAGAGCACCGCGGACCTCGACCCGCGACCCCATGGCCTGCCGGGCCCCGTGCCCCTAGTCTGGTCTGCACCGGATCACCCGGCTCCGCGCGTCCGGCCCGCACCCCCGGCTCCGCGCGTCCCGCTCGCACCCTAGGAGCACTGCATGGCGCTCAGCGTCCTCGACCTGTTCTCGATCGGCATCGGCCCGTCCTCGTCCCACACCGTGGGACCCATGCGCGCCGCCCGCCGCTTCACGGACAGCATGGGCCAGCACGGCGTCCTCGAGCGCACGGCCCGCGTGCACGCCGAGCTGTTCGGCTCGCTGGCGGCCACCGGCGTGGGCCACGGCTCGGACACCGCGGTGCTGCTCGGCCTGGCCGGCCAGGACCCCGAGACCATCGACCCGGACGCCTGCACCGGGCTCGTGGAGGAGATCGTCACGGGCGGTCGGCTGCCCCTGGACGGGCGCCACGAGATCGCCTTCGACCGGCGGGGCGACCTGACGCTGCACATGCGCGAGTCCCTGCCCGGGCATCCGAACGGCATGCGCCTGACCGCCTACGACGACGCCGGCGGACAGCTCCACACCCGCGACTACTACTCGGTGGGCGGCGGCTTCGTGGTCACCTCGGACGAGCTCGAGGCCGAGCTGGACGCCACCAAGGACGTCAACCGCGCCGACGACGGCGACACCGGCGAACCGTACCCCTTCTCCACGGGCGCCGAGCTCGCCGCCCGCTGCCACGAGGCGGGCCTGAGCATCGCGGAGCTCATGCTCGCCAACGAGGCCACCCGGCACGACCTCGACGAGCTGCGCACCCGGCTGCTGGCCATCTGGGCCGTCATGGAGGAATGCGTCCACAACGGCGTGACCCGCACCGAGCCGATCCTGCCCGGCGGACTGCAGGTCCGCCGTCGGGCCCCCGCGCTGCGGGAGCACCTGCTGCAGACCACCGACCGCACCGACCCCATGTGGGCCATGGAGTGGGTCAACCTCTTCGCGCTCGCGGTGAACGAGGAGAACGCCTCGGGCGGGCGCATCGTCACCGCGCCCACGAACGGCGCCGCGGGCATCATCCCGGCCGTCATGCTCTACTACATGCGCTTCGTGCTCCCCGAGGGCGCCACGCAGCAGGAGCGGGACGACAAGGTGGTCGAGTTCCTGCTCACCGCGGCGGCGATCGGCATCCTGTACAAGCGCAACGCCTCCATCTCCGGCGCCGAGGTCGGCTGCCAGGGCGAGGTCGGCTCGGCCTGCTCCATGGCGGCGGGCGCGCTGTGCGCCGTGCTCGGTGGCACCGTGGACCAGGTGGAGAACGCGGCCGAGATCGGGATCGAGCACAACCTCGGGCTGACGTGCGACCCCGTGGGCGGCCTGGTCCAGGTGCCGTGCATCGAACGCAACGCGATCGCGTCGGTGAAGGCCATCAACGCGGCCCGGCTGGCGCTGCTCGGGGACGGCTCGCACCGGGTGACCCTGGACCAGGCCATCAAGACCATGCGCGACACCGGCGCGGACATGAAGTCCAAGTACAAGGAGACCTCGCGCGGCGGCCTGGCCGTGAACGTCATCGAGTGCTGATCGCCTGGGTCCGCGGCCCAGCGCCGCCCCGGTCGGGACGGACGGGGCACCCGTCCGCTAGCGTGGGGCCCGATCCGCACCCTGCCCCCGAGCGCGAGAGGACCGACGTGGCCATTCATCCTGTGGACGCGACCCTGGAGGCCGCGAAGATCGATCCCGACCAGCGTGCCGAGCGGCTCAAGGGGGTGAAGCTCGACGGCGCCGGCTGGAAGTACGCGCTCACGCGCGCGCTCAAGGAGTTCGGCAACGACGGCGGCACCGACCTGGCCGCGAAGCTCACCTACTACCTGGTGCTCTCGCTGGCCCCCTCGCTGCTGGCCGTGTTCTCCATCCTGTCCCTCGTGCTCGCCTCCAACCGCGGAGCCATCGACGATCTGCTGGGGCAGCTGACCGGTCTGGTCCCGAGCGACTACCAGGCGCTCGTCACGAACCTGGTGACCACCATGAGCGACTCGGCCGCCTCAGGCGGCGGGATCATCGCCCTCGTCATCGGCATCGCGACCGCCCTGTGGTCCGCCTCCGCGTACGTGAAGGCGTTCAATCGCTCGGCCAACACGGTGTACGGCTACGAGGAGGGCCGCGGCCTGGTGAAGCTGACGCTGACCAACCTGCTCACCACGCTCATCCTGATCGTGGGCATCGTGGTCGTGCTGCTCTCGCTGGCGCTGAACCGCTCGCTCGTGGACGGCTTCCTCCAGCCGATCGCCGGCCCGCTCGGCATGACCGGCGTGGTGAACTTCCTGTCGGACACGTTCCTGCCGGTGTGGGCGTGGGTGAAGTGGCCCGTCGTCGTCCTGATCCTGCTGGTGCTGATCGCGACCCTGTACTACACCACCCCGAACGTCCAGAAGCCGCGCTTCCACCTCTTCGGCCCCGGCAACATCGTGGCGCTGGTGGGCATGGTGCTGGCCGCGGTGGCCCTGTCCGTGTACTTCACGCAGTTCGCCGGCTACTCGGCGTACGGCGCGATCGGCACGATCATGGCGCTGCTGTTCGCCCTGTGGATCTTCAACATCGTGCTGCTGCTCGGCCTGGAGGTCGACGCCGAGGTGGAGCGTGCCCGCCAGCTCGAGGCCGGCCTGCCCGCCGAGGCTCGGGTGCAGCTGCCCCCGAAGGACGTGGCCGGGGTGGAGAAGCGCGCCGAGAAGCAGACGGCCGTGGAGGAGCGCGGCTACGAGCTGCGGGCGGTCCACGAGGGCCGCTGACCGCACCCGATGCGGCGCCCTCAGCGCCGGGCCGCCCGGTAGCCGTCCGCCTGGGCCGCGGCGGCGGAGGCGTAGCAGTTGCGCGCGTTGGTCTTGCCGTAGTGCTGCTGACCGGGCATGTGGTAGATGCCCGAGTTGTCGTTGGCCTTGACCGGGTGGGAGTCCGGGCACACGGAGTCGGCTCCGCGCACCGGCCCCGCGTCGCCGGCCGCGGGGGCCGCCTCCGGGGCGGGGGCCGG
>NZ_KV825372.1:0-2793 GCF_001816085.1 Micrococcus sp. HMSC31B01 | reverse complement strand
AGGTCATCGCGCGGCTCACGGCCGAGCCGGCCGAGGCCGAACGAACGCTCGCCGCCGTGCGCCGACTCCTGGGCTGACGCCCCGCCCTCAGCGGCCGGCGACCTGCGCGTTCTCCGCCCCGAACGCGGGCGGGTAGCGGAACTCGCCGGCCGGCACCTCGGCCCCGTCCTGGAGCGTGAGGACCTGCAGCGCCTCGGGCTGCCGGGCGAAGGCCGCGTGCACGCCGTGCTCGGAGGCCCGGTGGAAGCCGAACTTCGCGTAGTACTCGGGCCAGCCGTAGACCACCACGACCTCCTCGCCGTCGGCCTGCGCCTTCTGCAGCAGGGCGTTGACGAGCGCGGTGCCGGCGCCCTCGCCCTGATGCTCGGGCAGGACGCCGTGAGGGGCGAGGGCGAGCACTTCGGCGTCGTCGATGTGGGCCCGGACCAGGGTGCCGTAGCCCATCGGGTCCGACTGCAGGTCCGTGCCGGGGATCGCGGCCGTCATGGCCACGAGGGAGTACTGGGGCAGCCAGCCCTCCGCGCCGCCGGCGAGCTCCTCGACGAGGTCGGCCTCGGCCGTGGACGCGAAGGCGAGTTCGGCGATCTGGCGGACGGCGCGGCGGTCCGCCGGATCGTCGTGATCGGCCTCGCGGGTGGACCAGCGGTGACCGAGATCCTGGCCGGCGGGGACGTAGGCGGCGCGGTAGCCGGGGGTCTGGATGCTGTTCTGCTCGGCGCTCATGCGCTCACCGTAGCCAGGGTGTGACCCCGGATACAGGGACGGCGCCCTGCGTCACGCTCGTGACGCGGGCGCCGTCGCCTCCTCCGGCCGGGGGCGGGCTCAGTCGATCTGCAGCTCGCCCATCGGGCCGAAGCCCTCCGCACCGACCTGCTCGGAGATGATCTGGGGCGTGCTCGCCAGCAGCGGGCGCATCGCGTCCAGGCCCTCCTGGAAGTGCGGGGACGCGACGTGGGCCTGCGCACCCTCGTCCGTGAACCCCTCGAGCAGGAAGTACTCGTTCGGGCCGCCTTCCACCGGGCGGTACCACTCGAAGAACAGGTTGCCGGGCTCGGAGCGCACGTCCGCGGTGTACTTCGCGACGGCGTCCATCCACTCGTCGGCACGCTCGGGCTGGACGGTGAACTTCAGGTTGATGAGGATCATGCCGTCCATTCTGGTCCACCCGGCACGGCCGCGGCACGGCCTCGCGTCCGCCGCGCGCGGAACCGCCGGGCCAGCAGCCACAGGCCCACGACGACGGCGACCACCAGCACGGCGACCAGCACCGGCAGGAACAGCGCGGCCGCGACGAGGCCGGCCGCCGAGACGTCCTCGGCCGCCGAGAGCACGGGCGCGGCGGCCCCCACCGTGACCGTGTCGGCTCCCACGACCGTCTGGACGACGTCGTTGACCGCGTCCACCCCGGGGATCTTGTCCGCGACGAGCTCGAGCGCGAGCAGGGCGCCGAGGATCCAGAGGGAGGCGTCGGCGGAGAGCCACGTCCACCCCGCGGGCAGGTCGACGAGCCCCGTGAACCGGTCCAGCAGACCCAGGGCGAGCAGGGGGATGTAGGCGTTGAGCCCGGCCGAGGTGGCCAGGCCCGTGCCGGTGAGGAACTCGAGCACGTCCGTCCCCGTCCTTCGCGGGTCGCTCGGGGCGCCCGGGCGGACGCTCCGGGTCCGAGGACCCTCGTTCCCCGGTGAACACCGCCGGCCGTCGGGCGCTTCCCGTCCGGGGTCGGTCCTACCATGGGCGCATGCCCCAGACCGCTCACTCCCCCCAGCACTCCGCCTCCGCCCCCGCGCTCGCCCTGACCATCGCCGGGTCCGAGGCCACCGGCGGCGCCGGCGCCCAGGCCGACCTCAAGACGTTCCAGGAACTCGGCGTCTTCGGCATCGTGGCGCTGACCTGCATCGTCTCCTTCGACCCGGAGGACGACTGGAACCACCGCTTCTTCCCCGTGCCCACCGAGATCCTCCAGCAGCAGCTCGACGCCATCCAGGGCGACTACCCGGAGCGGCTGCGCACCGTGAAGCTGGGCATGCAGGGCTCCCCGGAGGTCATCCGCACCTCGGCCGCGGCCCTGCGCCGCGCCGAGTGGGACCACGTGGTCCTGGACCCCGTGCTCATCTGCAAGGGCCAGGAGCCGGGCCACGCCCTGGACACGGACCAGGCGCTCAAGGCCGAGCTGCTGCCGCTGGCCACCTTCACCACCCCGAACCACTTCGAGACGGAGCAGCTCTCCGGCATGACCGTGCGCTCGGTCGAGGACCTGACGGCGGCCGCTCGGCGCATCCACGAGATCTCCGGCGCGGCCGTCCTGGCCAAGGGCGGGATGCACCTGCCCGGCCCGGACGCCGTGGACGTGTTCGTGGACGGGGACACCGTGGAGGTGCTCTCCGCCCCGAAGATCGGCCAGTCCGGCGTCTCTGGTGCGGGCTGCTCGCTCGCCGCCGCCGTCACCGCCGAGTTGGCCAAGGGTGCCACCACGCTCGAGGCCGCGCGCCGCGCCAAGGAGTTCGTGCGAGCCGGCATCGCGCAGGCGGTGGAGGGCCGCACGCCGTTCGCCGCCCTGTGGCAGGGCGGCCTGCGCTCCGCTTGAGCGCGCACGTGGGCCGCTGACTCGTCCTGAGCCGGGCGGTGCGCCACACTGGGGGCATGAAGCTCCCCTCCCCCGCCCCTTCCGCCCCCGGCGAGGTCCACCACTCGGCGTCGTCCGTTCCCGTCGACGGCGTCGAGGCCGTCTTCCCCGCGCTGCGCCAGCGCGCCCTCGCCCCGGGCGGCCGGCTCTACGGGCTGGCGGCGGCGGCC
>NZ_KV825371.1:0-2046 GCF_001816085.1 Micrococcus sp. HMSC31B01 | reverse complement strand
GACGGGGGCGGACACGCGGCCAGCCTAGCGGCGGTGTCGGCGCCCCCGCGGGCGCGGGGGCGGGCGCAGGGGCGCGCGTGGGCGGTACCGTGGGCGCCATGCGCGTCCACATCGTCGACCACCCGCTCGTGGCCCACAAGCTCAGCGTCCTGCGGGACAAGAAGACCCCGTCCATGATCTTCCGGCAGCTCACGGAGGAGCTCGTGATGCTGCTCGCCTACGAGGCGACGCGCGACGTGGCCATGGAGGAGGTGCAGATCGAGACCCCGGTGACCGAGACCACCGGCTTCCGGCTGGCCCGCCCGCGTCCGCTGGTCGTGCCGATCCTGCGCGCGGGGCTCGGGATGCTGGAGGGGATGACCAAGATGGCGCCGTCCGCCGAGGTCGGGTTCCTCGGCATGGCCCGCAATGAGGAGACGCTGGACATCGTCACCTACGCGGAGCGGCTGCCCGCCGACCTGTCCGGGCGTCACGTGTTCGTCCTGGACCCCATGCTGGCCACGGGAGGCACGCTGATCGAGGCCATCCGCTTCCTCTACCAGCGCGGCGCGGCGCGGGTCACGTGCCTCTGCCTGCTCGGGGCGCCCGAGGGCATCGAGCGGCTGGAGGCCTCGCTGGGCGACGTCGAGGTGGACCTGTACCTGGCCGCCGTCGACGAGCGCCTGGACGAGCGGTCCTACATCGTCCCCGGCCTCGGCGACGCCGGCGACCGGCTCTACGGTCTGGCGGAATGACCTGATCGGACCTCCGCGTCCGCCACGAGACGACCACGGCCCCCGCCCCAGCCGGCGGGGGCCGTGGTCGTCTCGTGGGAGCGTCTCCGGCGGGGACGTCAAGCGGAACCATGAATGTGTCGTCCATCTAGTGGACGTCACGGCCCGCTGTGACCCGTCATCATGGCGTCACATGGAGAACCTGGAAGTCACCTGCATAAATATTCCGCATACTCACTCGCCCTGTGGCACGCCCTGCCCTGTTGAACAATGAAAGAGTCACGCGGGCGAGCCGATCGGTCACGCGACGCTATTCCGATCCACGAATAGTGATGTTGGGCACATTCAGGACTTTTTCTCTCAAATAGTGAGACAAAAGCCCGAACGTTACTTGCCAGTCCCCGCGGTGAAGTCACATTCTTGTCATGTGACGCCTCGTCCGCCGCACCGACCGAGCGGTGGAGGGGCCATGAGCCGAAAGAGGAGTGGTGGCCATGGGTCAGTCCGCCGGATACGTGCACATCTCCGTCCGCAACGCGCAGCGTCGGGCCGACGGCATGTCCCGCCGAGGCCAGGCCCGCGCAGGCCTGCGCCTGGCCGGTGGCACCGACGCCCCCGACTCCCAGACGGCGCCGACGCCGGTCCTCGCGCCGAACGGCATCCCGGGTCCCCAGGCGGTGGCCCGGGAGAACGAGGCCCGTGGGTTCGTCATCTACGTGGGCATGGACGAGCTGGCCGCCTCGGCCGCCGGCACCTCCCTCACGCGGCTGGCCAACGAGCTGCGCCACTATGTGGAGTCCCTCGTTCCCGGGGCGGAGTCGCACGCCGCCGTCGCCCTGGCCCCCGCCGGCGCGGAGGGCCGCGACCTCGAGGTCGTGCGCCAGGTGCTCGGCGATCCGACCGTGCAGGGCGGCACCCGTCCCGACCTGGCGCAGGCGCCGGCCCCCGTGTCCACGCGCCAGCCCGGTGTGCTGATCGACCTGTCCCGGCGCGAGGTGCAGCTGGACGGCGAGTCCCTGAACCTCACCTTCAAGGAGTTCGAGCTCCTGAACTACCTCGTGGAGAACGGGGAGCGCACCGTCGGCCGCGAGGAGCTGCTCGACGCCCTGTGGCGCAACGCCGACGAGGTGCCCAACGAGCGCACCATCGACGTGCACATCCGCCGACTGCGCGCCAAGCTCGGCCGCCTCGCGAACACCGTGCGCACCGTGCGCGGCCAGGGCTACCGCTTCTACCGCCACCCCGAGGTGGTCGTGTGGGCGGCGCCGGAGTACAGCATCTGACCCGCGCCCGCCCGTGTCCGACGACGGCCCCCGCTCACCCGAGCGGGGGC
>NZ_KV825370.1:0-956 GCF_001816085.1 Micrococcus sp. HMSC31B01 | reverse complement strand
ACGTCCCCGGCCAGCAGGACGGCGTCCACGCCGCGCTCCGTCACGGTCGCGACGAGGGCGTCCAGGACCTCCTCCTGGGCCTCGAGCAGCCCGGTGCCGTGGAACGACCGGCCCAGATGCCAGTCCGAGGTGTGCAGCAGGATCATGCGGCCCACTCTAGGGAGGGTGTGGACGGGATAAGCACGACGCGGTGCAGCTCGTACGATGGCGGCATGTCCGCCACCGCGCCCGAGCCCACCGCCTCCTCGTCCGCGCCCCTGCCCGGCCCCGAGCACGCCGACCGGGTCCTGGCCCTCCTCGCGGCCGGTGCCGCCGGGGACGCGCTGGGCGGCGTCGTCGAGTTCACCCCCGCGTCGGGGATCGCGGCGGTGCACGGCCCCGCCGGCGTCACCGACGCCGCGGACCTGCTCGCCCAGCAGGGCGCCCACGCCCTGCCGATCACCGACGACACGCAGCTGACGCTGTACGTGCTCGACGGCCTGCTCGAGTGGATCGAGTGGCAGAACGACGGCGTCCCGGCCGATCCTGCGGCGTGCGTGTGGCTCGCGTGCCTGCGCTGGTTCGCCACGCAGGACGGCGCGCTGCCCGAGGGCGCTCCCCCGGCCCCGCCCCGCTGGATCGACGCGCACGCGGAGCTGAAGGTGCGCCGCGCGCCGGGCACCGCGTGCCTGAGCGGGCTCGCCGAACCGGGGATGGGCCTGCCGGGCGACCCGCACAACCCGGGTTCGAAGGGCTGCGGGACGGTCATGCGCTCGGCCCCGTACGGGATGGTGCCGGGGCTCGAGGACCCGCACGTCGTGTCCCTCGCCCGCCAGGGGGCCGTCCTCACGCACGGCCACCCCACCGCGTGGGTCGCGGCGGCCGCGTACGCCCTCGTCATCGCGGCTCTGCTGCGCGGCCTGGACCTGGCCGCCGCGGTCGCGCACGCCCGCGCGTGGCTCGACAGCCTGGGCGAG
>NZ_KV825369.1:0-1557 GCF_001816085.1 Micrococcus sp. HMSC31B01 | reverse complement strand
CGGCCCGTCCGCCCGCGCCGGCCGGGCGGGCGCGGCCGAGCAGCAGCCACAGCAGCGGCCCCACGAGCGGCACGAGCACGATGACCGCCACCCACGCCGTCTTCGGCAGGCTGCGCACCTCGCGGGCGGGGGTGAGCAGCGCCTCGAACAGCGCGTAGAGGGTCAGTCCGGCGAGGATGATCGCGGCGGGGATGATGAAGCGGCCCATCCCGCCAGTCTAGGCGCGGGCTGTGGGGTCGGCGGGCGGGCGGGGCGTCCGTCCTCGTAGGATGGACCGGTGCGCATCTTCTTCTACGGTCTGGTCCGCGTGGTCGTCTTCGTCGCCCTGTGGGCGCTGTTCTACTACGTGATGGACCTCGGGATGATCTTCGGGGTGATCGCGGCCACGATCCTGACGTTCGCGATCAGCTACCTCTTCCTCGGCCGCCTGCGCACGGGGGCCACCGAGGACCTGTCCGCCGCGTGGGAGGGCCGCCCGGGCCGCCGGGGCCGCACCGAGACCGCCGACGCGGACGCCGAGGACGCCTACACCGAGGGCCGGTTCCGCGAGTGAGCCCCGCGGGGCGACGGGGCGGATGACGCCGCCGGCGCCGCCGTCATCCCGTGCGGCTCAGAGCAGCGCGCCGAGGGTGAACGTGATCGCGTAGACGATCCCGATCACGCCGGTCGCGCGCAGCACCGGAATCAGCGCCCGGCGGTCGTCGGCGCGCAGCACCGTGCGGATCGGCCGGATCGCGAGCAGGCCGCCGATCGGCACGAGCAGCAGCCCCGGGTGCACCGCCACCCAGAACAGCGGCAGCAGCAGGGCGACGGCCAGCATGACGGCGTAGGACGCCCGCGCGGGTCCGTCGCCCAGGCGGGCGGCCAGCGTCATCTTCCCGACCTCGCGGTCCGTGGGGATGTCCCGGATGTTGTTGGCCATGAGCAGGGCCGTGGAGATCAGCCCACAGCCGATCGCGCCGGCCCAGGCCAGGCCGCTGACGGCGTCGGCCTGGGTGTACGTGGTGCCGAGGACGGCCACCAGCCCGAAGAACACGAACACGAACACCTCGCCGAGGCCGAGGTACCCGTACGGCCGCTTCCCGCCGGTGTAGAACCACGCGGCCAGCACGCAGGCGACGCCGACCAGCAGGAACCACCAGTGCCCCGAGAGCAGGATGAGCCCCAGGCCGGCCAGCCCGGCGAGGCCGAAGGACGCGAAGGCCGCCTGTTTCACCTGGACCGCGGGCACGAGCCCGGAGACGGTGAGCCGGAAGGGGCCGACGCGCTCGTCGTCGGTGCCGCGGATGCCGTCCGAGTAGTCGTTGGCGTAGTTCACGCCGATCTGCAGCGCGAGCGACACCACGAGGGCCAGCAGCGCTGCGCCGAGGTGGAAGGAGCCGAGCTCCGCGGCGGCGGCCGAACCGACGATCACGGGGGCGATCGCCATGGGCAGCGTGCGCAGGCGCGCGGCGGCGACCCACTGGGAGAGCGTGGCGGCCATGGGCGGGGGTTCCTCCTGGGGAGCGGGGTGGGCAGCGGCGCGCGGCGGGCCGGGTCGACGGCGGAGCACGGCCG
>NZ_KV825368.1:0-1481 GCF_001816085.1 Micrococcus sp. HMSC31B01 | reverse complement strand
GGCCGCGGTGCGCCGTCGTACCGGGCGAACGGCACGGCGAGCAGGCCCCAGGCGGCGGACACGAGCGCCGCGGCGGCCATGTCCGACGGCCGGTGCCAGGCCTCCGTGTAGGCGACGGCGCCGGTGCAGGAGCTCACCACGGCGCCGAGGACGGTGGTGAGAGGTCGCCACCGGGCGGGCACGAGCAGCAGCGCGGCCACCGCGGCGCCCGTCGCGAGCGTCATGTGGCCCGAGGGCAGTGAGTTGCCGCCGGACCACGGGACCCCGTCGGCGTGCTCGGGCCGCGGAAGCGCCGCCTTGAGCAGCTGCGTGGTGAGGTTGGACCCGGCCAGCACGAGGAGGGCGAGCAGCCCCCGCCGCCGCCACCGGGCCACGGCGAGCGCGCCGAGCGAGGCCAGCGCCATGCCGACCGCCAACGCGAGCGGCAGGATCCGCACCACCTGGGAGGTCACGTCCGGCACGGTGTCCGCGTAGCGCTCCTCGACGGCGCGGAACACCTGGTACTCGAGCACCTGGCCGGCGGAGGACCACACCAGGGCGGCGTAGACCAGCACGACGCCGGCCACGCACGCGGCCAGCGCCAGCCACCACGTCCACGAGGGGAGGCGGCGGGGGGCGCGGGCGGTGGGGGGCATGGGTTCCATTGTGTCGGACGCGCAGCCGTCATGCAGGCTTCATCGGACGGTCACGCCCCCGTCGCCGTCCCGTCCTCCGCGCCCCTGAGCCGCCTGCCTAGCCTGGGGCCATGACCCGCGTGCCCCCCGCCCACGGACATCGCCCGGCCCTCCGCGACTCCACCGGCTCGGCTCACGGCCCGGGCGTCGAGCCGGGCGCCCGGCCCCGTCTCTCGGCCGAGGACCTGCTGGCCGCCCGGGACGCCCTGGCCCCCTTCGGCCGGCTGAGCCGGCAGGAGCCCATCGAGTGGGCCGCCGAGGAGCCCCTCGCCCCGGACCTGGCCGACTTCTACCGCTACGTGGGACCGGAGTGGCTGGAGATCGACACCCTCGGCCTGCCCGTGATGTTCTTCCCGCTGGACCGCCTGTGGGACGAGCAGGCCGGCTACCGGTGGAACCCCCGAACCGGTGCGCTGCTGGTGGACTGGAACGACGACTGGACCGTGGTGGCCAAGCAGGGCGCCGACCCGTTCATCCACGCGGCCTCCACCGGCCAGGTGCTCATGGCCCCGGGAGACGAGGGCTGGGAGGACCGCCTGGACGAGCCGCGACCGGTCTTCCGGGACCTCACCGAGATGACCCGCGCGCTCGCGGCCGTGGGCACGGCGTGGGCGCGCTTCGACGACCCGTTCACCGCCGACTGGCATCTCACCGAGGAGGTGACGGCCGCCGTCGTCGCCGGCCTGGAGGGGGTGCTCGGCGCCCACGACCGCGCCGTGGACCTGGCCCGAGCCCTCGGCTACCTCCGCGCCGTCTGAGCGTCGGCGCCGACACAGACAGTCCCACCCCGCCGGCGCCCGTCGGAAC
>NZ_KV825367.1:0-504 GCF_001816085.1 Micrococcus sp. HMSC31B01 | reverse complement strand
GGGCGCGGTGGTCCCGGGCGTCATCGCCGCCGCCGCGGCGCTCGCGGCCCTGCAGGTGTTCGTCCTCAACCCGTTGGCCGCCGCGCCCGGCGACCGCGGCCTCGGGAGGATCTACGCGGACCTGAGCGCGGCGGGCCAGCTCGGCGTCCCCTTCGTCCTCTCGGCCGTGAGCCTGGCGGCCGGGCTCGGCGTGGCCGCGGTCCTGTGGTTCCTCACGTGGCGTCGCGAGGAGGTCGACCCGCTGGCGGTCCTCGCCCTGGGCCTCGCCTCGCTCGTCGCCGCGTCTCCGGCCTACTTCATGGCCTCGTTCGGGCCGGGCATGGCGCTCGCGGACACCTACGGCGTCGGCGGGGGCGACCACAGCCCGTGGGCCTGGCCGATCTACGTGGTCAGCGTGCTGGCGTTGGCGGGGCTGGTCGCCGTCGTCGTGCTCCTGCTGCGCGGTCCGGCCGGCGGACTCGGCGCCCCGCGGCGCCGGGCCTAGGTGTTGTGGGTCATGAGGTT
>NZ_KV825366.1:0-648 GCF_001816085.1 Micrococcus sp. HMSC31B01 | reverse complement strand
TGGGAGCGGCGGGAGCGCAGGCGGACGAGCGCGTCGTCGCGCCACTGCTCGATGCTCGCCACGGCCTGCCTCCTCTCCCCCGGCCTGGTCGGGGCCGGTCTCACGCGGTCAGCGGATCACCAGGTTCACGAGCTTGGGCTCGCGCACGATCACCTTGACGATCTGGGCGTCCCCGATGAAGTTCCGCACCTTCTGCGACGCGCGGGCGCGCGCCTCGAGATCCTCGGCGGTGATGTCCGCGGGCACCTCGAGGGTGTCGCGGACCTTGCCCTTGACCTGGACGACCGCCGTGACGGTGTCCTCGACCAGCAGCGCCTCGTCCACCGCGGGCCAGCCGGCGCGGACCACGGAGGGCTCGTGGCCGAGCAGCACCCACATGTCCTCGGCCGTGTACGGCGCCACGAGCGAGAGCAGCACGGCCACGGCCTCGGCGGCCTCGCGGACGGCGGGGTCGGCCGCGCCGGCGCCGGCGTCGATCTCCTTGCGGGCCGCGTTGACCAGCTCCATCGTCTTGGCGACGACCACGTTGAACTTGCCGTCGTCCAGCAGCTGCTGGGCCTCGTGCACGGTCCGGTGGGTCACCCGGCGCAGGGTCACGGCCCCGCCCGCCGGGTCCGTGCCGGCCGGGGCGCCCGTCGCGCGGACGTC